>JAACFL010000059.1 GCA_009937385.1 Gammaproteobacteria bacterium
GGCGACCACGCTGCCCTTGCTGCTGCCGACGTCGGTCACCACGCAGTCCGAGGCAAGATGTGGCGCAAGCCCGGCGAACAGCGCGCGCATGGCGCCGAGCGGCGTGGCCAGCACGACCAGGTCGGCCTCGCCGACGGCCTCGCCGAGGTCCGTGCTGCCGCGGTCGATGACGCCGAGTTCGATGGCGCGGTCGAGGTGCCCACGGTCGCGGCCGTGGCCGACGATCTCGCCCTCGATCCCGGCCGCACGCACCGCGCGCGCCAGCGAGCCACCGATCAGGCCGACGCCGACGATGCAGAGTCGTTCGAACACGTCAGCCGGCGAGCACCTTGCGCAGCGCGGTGATGCAGCGGGCGTTCTCGGTCGCGGTGCCGATGGTGATGCGCAGGTGGTTGGGCAGGCCGTACCCGCCGATCGGGCGCACGATGACACCCTCCTGCAGCAGCGCCTGGAAGATCGGTGCCGACGGCTTGCCGAAATCGACCGTAAGGAAGTTGCCGACCGACGGGATCCACTCCAGGCCCAACTCGCCGAACGCCTCGGTCAGCGTCGCCATGCCCTTGCGATTGATCTCGACGCCCTTCTGCACGTGCTCCGGATCGTCGAGCGAGGCGATCGCGGCGATCTGCGCCAGGCTGTTGACGTTGAACGGCTGGCGCACGCGGTTGAGCAGGTCGGCGATGTCCGGGTCTGACAGTGCGTAGCCCAGGCGCAGGCCGGCGAGACCGTGCACCTTCGAGAAGGTGCGCGTGACGATCAGGTTCGGGTACTTGCCGATCCACTTCGAGGCGTCCGGGAAATCGGCTTCGTCGACGTACTCGATGTAGGCCTCGTCGATCACCACCAGCACGGTGCGCGGCAGGTCGGCGACGAACGCCTCGAGCTCGTCCGCCTTGAGCCAGGTGCCGGTCGGGTTGTTCGGGTTGGCGATGAACACGATCCGGGTGCTCGGGTCGACCGCGCGGCGCAGCGCCTCGAGGTCATGGCCGTAGTCGCGCGCCCGGGCGACCTGCGCCTTGGCCCCGATCGCCTGGGTCACCAGCGCGTAGACGATGAACGCATGCTCGGAGAAGACCACGCCGTCCTCCGGACGCACGAAGGTGCGGCCGATGATCTCGAGGACGTCGTTGGAGCCGTTGCCCAGCGTGATCTGCTGGGCCGCCACGCCGTGGTGCTTGGAGAGGCGGCGCTTGAGGTCGAACCCGTTGCCGTCCGGGTAGCGCGCCAGCTCGGGAAGCACCTCCTGCATGGCGGCCAGCGCCTGCGGGCTGGGGCCGAGTGGGTTCTCGTTGGAGGCGAGCTTGACGATGTCCTCGACGTTGAGGCCGAGTTCGCGGGCCAGCTCGGATTCGGGCTTGCCCGGTTCGTACGGGCGCAGGCCGCGCACGCCGGGCACGGCGAGATCGACGAAGGAGAGTTTATCGCTCATGCGGGTGGACTCCTGGTTCAGAGCACGGCGACCGGGTAGGAACCGAGCACCTTGAACAGCGACGACTCCGAGGAGAGCTCGGTGAACGCCTGCTGGACGTTCTCCTCCTCGGTGTGGCCGGCGATGTCGACGAAGAACACATAGTCCCACATGCCGCGCCGCGACGGCCGGGACTCGATGCGCGTCATGCTGACGCGGTTACGCGCCAGCGGCTCGAGCAGGTGGTAGAGCGCACCCGGCTTGTTGGGTGTCGAGACCAGCAGCGAGGTCTTGTCGTGACCGCTCGGTGGCACGCTCTGCTTGCCGATGATCAGGAAGCGCGTGGTGTTGTCCGGCTCGTCCTCGATATTGCGCGCGAGCAGATCCAGGCCGTAGATCTGTGCCGCGGTCTCGCCGGCGATCGCGACCGTACCCGGGGTCTCGCGCGCCAGGCGTGCCGCCTCGGCGTTGCTGTTGATCGCGATGCGTTCGGCGCTGGGCAGGTTGGCGTCGAGCCACTCCCGGCACTGCGCCAGAGACTGCTGGTGGGAGTAGACGGTGTCGACCTGTTCGAGATCCACTCCGGCCAGGCCGATCAGGTGCTGATGGATGCGGATCTCCACCTCGCCGCTGATCTTGAGCGGCGAGGTCATGAACATGTCGAGGGTGTGATTGATCACGCCCTCGGTCGAGTTCTCGACCGGCACCACGCCGTAGTGCGCGCCACCCGCCTCGACCTCGCGGAACACCTCGTCGATCGCCGGCAGCGCCAGGGTCTTGACCGAGTGGCCGAAATGCTTGAGCGCCGCGGCCTGGGTGAAGGTCCCCTCGGGACCGAGGAAGGCGATGGTCAGCGGTTCCTCGAGTGCCAGGCAGGCCGACATGATCTCGCGGAACAGGCGTGCCATCTCCTCGCTGTCCAGCGGACCCTTGGAGTTGGCCAGCACCCGGCGCAGCACCTGGGCCTCGCGCTCCGGACGGTAGAAATGGGTCTCGCCGACCGTAGCTCGCTTGATCTGCGCGACCTCCTGGGCACACGCAGCGCGCTGGTTGATCAGCTGCAGGATGTTGTCGTCGAGGCCGTCGATCTGCTCGCGGATGGCGGCCAGGCGCTGTTCGAAGTCGTCGCTCATCTCTCCGCCCTCGTCACCCGGGTCCGCTCAGAGGTTGCGCACCGCCAGCACACCCTCGATGGCCGCGATTTCGTCGATTACCGCCTGCGGAATCGGCGCCTCGACGTCGACCACAGTGTAGGCGAGATCGCCGCGCGATTTGTTGAGCATGTCGACGATGTTGAGTCCGGCCTTGGCCAGGTCGGTCGAGATCTGGCCGAGCATGTTCGGGACGTTGGCATTGGCCACGGTCATGCGGTAGCCGCCGTTGCGCGGCATGATCACCTCGGGGAAGTTGACCGAGTTGCGGATGTTGCCGTCCTCGAGGTAGTCGCGCAGCTGGTCTGCGACCATCACCGCGCAGTTCTCCTCGGCCTCGCGGGTCGAGGCGCCGAGATGCGGCAGTGTCACCACCCGCGGGTGGTTCTTGAGCAGGTTGCTCGGGAAGTCGCAGATGTAAGCGTAGAGCTTGCCGGCATCGAGCGCGGCCACGGCGGCCTCGTCGTCGATGATGCCCGAGCGGGAGAAGTTCAGCAGCACCGAACCCTCGCGCATCAGGTTCAGGCGGTCGGCATTGACCAGGTTACGCGTGGCGTCGACCAGCGGCACGTGGCAGCTGACGAAGTCGCTCTTGGCCAGCAGCGCGTCGACGCTGGTCGCCTGCTCGACGCTGGACGACAGCTGCCAGGCGCGGCGCACGGTGATCTGCGGGTCGTAGCCGACCACGCGCATGCCGAGCGCCAGCGCGGCGTTGGCCACCTGCACGCCGATCGCGCCGAGACCGATCACGCCCAGCGTGCGCCCTGGAAGTTCGAAGCCGGCGAACTTCTTCTTGCCCGCCTCGACCGCCTTGTTGATCTCGGCATCGTCGCCCTGGAGGTCGCGCGCGTAGGCCCAGCCCTGGCACAGGTTGCGGCTGGCCAGCAGCATGCCGGCGAGCACCAGTTCCTTGACCGCGTTGGCGTTGGCCCCCGGCGCGTTGAACACCGGGACGCCACGCTGGCTCATGGCGTCGACCGGGATGTTGTTGGTCCCGGCGCCGGCGCGGCCGACCGCCTTGAGCGTTTCCGGGATCGGCATGTCGTGCATCTTGGCCGAGCGCACCAGGATCGCGTCCGGGTGGGCGATCTCCGAGGCCACCTCGTAGCGGTCGCGCGGCAGCCGCTCCAGGCCGGTGACCGAGATGTTGTTGAGCGTGAGGATCTTGAACATGGACCTTCCCTGGATGTCAGCCGTGGCGTTTTTCGAAATCGGCCATGAACTCGATCAGCGCGGTCACGCCGGCCTCGGGCATGGCGTTGTAGATGCTCGCGCGCATGCCGCCGACCGAGCGGTGGCCCTTGAGCGTCTCGAGGCCGGCCGTCTTGGCCTCCGCGAGGAAGGTGGCGTCGAGATCGGAGTTGGCGAGCACGAACGGCACGTTCATCCACGAACGGCACTGCATGTCGACCGGGTTCATGTAGAGATCCGAGCCGTCGATCGCCGCGTACAGGCGCCCTGCCTTGCGCTGGTTGATCTCGGCCATCGCCTCCAGTCCGCCCAGCTTCTTGAGCCACTGGAAGACCAGGCCGGCGAGGTACCAGGCGTAGGTCGGAGGGGTGTTGTACATCGAGCCGTTGTCGGCGGCGAGTTTCCAGTCGAGCCCCGCCGGGGTCTGCGGCAGTGCATGGCCGACCAGGTCATCGCGGACGATCACCACGGTCAGTCCGGCGGGTCCGATGTTCTTCTGCGCACCGGCGTAGATCATCCCGTAGCGTGACACGTCGATCGGTCGCGACAGAATGGTCGAGGACATGTCGGCAACCAGCGGCACGTCGCCGGTCTCGGGCACGTAGGGAAACTCGACGCCACCGATGGTCTCGTTGGGGGTGTAGTGGACGTAGGCTGCGCCGGGGTCGAGCTGCAGGTCGGCCTGCATCGGCACGCTCATGAAGTTCTGGGCCTCGCTGCTGCCGGCGACGTTGACCGTGCAGTAGCGCTTCGCCTCGGCGATCGCCTTCTTCGACCAGGAGCCGGTGTTGAGGTAGTCGGCGCCGGCTCGGTCGCGCAGCAGGTTGAGCGGCGCGGCGCTGAATTGCCCGGTCGCCCCACCCTGCAGGAACAGCACCTTGTAGCTGTCGGGCACGCCGAGCAGTTCGCGCAGATCGGCCTCGGCCTGCTCGGCGATGCCGACGAAGGCCTTGCCACGGTGGCTCATCTCCATCACCGACAGGCCGTTGCCGTGCCAGTCGAGCAGCTCCTCGCGGGCCTGTTCGAGCACCTCGACGGGCAGCGCGGCGGGCCCGGCGCTGAAATTGAACACACGTGACATCGTGAGCCTCCGGAAAAGTTGCGGGATAAGTCTGCTGGATCAGGCCGTGGCGTCGTCGTCCGGAGCGTCGTCGTCGCCGTCGAGCTGGACGATCTTCTCGACACCGATCAGCCGCTGCTCCTCGTTGAGCGAGATCAGCGTGACGCCCTGGGTGTTGCGCCCGGTGATGCTGATGTCTGCGACCGGCGTGCGCACGAGGGTGCCGACGTCGCTGATCAGCATCACCTCGTCGCCCTCCTCGACCTGTGCTGCGCCGACCACCTCGCCGTTGCGCTCGGAGGTGCGAATCGAGATCACGCCCTGCCCACCGCGCCCCTGGCGGTTGTACTGGTCGACCGGCGTGCGCTTGCCGAAACCGTTGGCGGTCGCGGTCAGGATGTGGCCCTCGCCGAGCACGATCAGCGCGATCAGCTGGTGCGCCTTGCCGAGACGGATGCCGCGCACGCCGCGCGCGTTGCGGCCCATGCTGCGCACCTCGGTCTCGGCGAAGCGGATCGCCTTGCCGCTGCTGGAGAACAGCATCACCTCCTGGGTGCCGTCGGTCAGCACGGCGTTGACCAGGCCGTCGCCGTCGACCAGGTCGACGGCGATGATGCCGTTGCGGCGCGGGCGCGAGAAGTCGGCCAGCGGGGTCTTCTTGACCGTGCCGTTGCGCGTGGCCAGCAGCACGTACTGGTCGGCCGAGAAGTCGCGCACCGGCAGGATGGTGTTGATGCGCTCGCCCTCGGCCAGCTCGAGCAGATTGACGATCGGCTTACCGCGCGCGGTGCGGCTCGCCTGCGGCAACTCGTAGACCTTGAGCCAATAGACGCGCCCGAGGCTCGAGAAGCAGAGCACGGTGTCGTGGGTATTGGCGATGAACAGGCGGTCGACGAAGTCCTCGTCCTTCATCTTGACCGCCGCCTTGCCCTTGCCGCCGCGCCGCTGCGCACGGTAGTCATCGAGCGACTGGATCTTGGCGTAGCCGGCGTGTGAGAGCGTGACCACCATGTCCTCCTCGGTGATCAGGTCCTCGAGGCTCAGGCCGACGTGGTCCTGCACGATCTCGGTGCGCCGCGCGTCGCTGTAGCGCTCGCTGAGGTCGACCAGCTCGCCGCGGATCACCTCCATCAGCCGCGCCGGGTTGGCGAGGATCAGGCCGAGCTCGTTGATGCGCTCGACGATCTCGCGGTACTCGTTGACGATCTTGTCCTTCTCCAGCCCGGTCAGGCGATGCAGGCGCAGGTCGAGGATCGCCTGGGCCTGCTGCTCGGAGAGCCAGTAGCCGCCATCGCGCAGGCCGCACGTCTCGGGCAGGCCATCGGGACGCGTCTGGCCCTCGCCGGCACGCGCCAGCAGGTCGGTGACCACGCCCGGCGTCCAGCCGCGTGCGACGAGCCCCTGCTTCGCCTCGGCCGGGCTCGGCGACGCCTTGATCAGCGCAATGACCTCGTCGATGTTGGCCAGTGCGACGGCCAGGCCCTCGAGGATGTGGGCCCGCTCGCGCGCCTTGCGCAGTTCGAACACGGTGCGCCGCGTGACCACCTCGCGGCGGTGCTGGATGAACGCCTCGAGCAGCTGCTTGAGGTCGAGCAGCTGCGGCTGGCCGTCGAGCAGCGCCACCATGTTGATGCCGAACACGCTCTGCAGCTGGGTGTGCTGGAACAGGTTGTTCAGCACCACCTCGCCCACTTCGCCTCGGCGCAGCTCGATGACCACGCGCAGGCCGTCCTTGTCCGACTCGTCGCGCAGCTCGGCGATGCCCTCGAGCTTCTTCTCCTTGACCAGCTCGGCGATCTTCTCGATCAGCCGCGCCTTGTTGACCTGGTACGGCAGCTCGGTGACGACGATCGACTCGCGGCCGCTGCGCGCCGTCTCGAAGAAGTGCCGCGCGCGCATGTAGATACGGCCGCGACCGGTGCGGTAGGCCTCGTCGATGCCGCTCGCACCGTTGATCAGGCCCGCGGTAGGGAAATCGGGGCCGGGCAGGTACTGCATCAGGCCGTCGATGTCGGTGGACGGGTCGTCGATCAGCGCCAGGCAGGCCGCAACCACCTCGCCGAGGTTGTGCGGCGGGATGTTGGTGGCCATGCCGACCGCGATGCCCGCCGAACCGTTGACCAGAAGGTTCGGCACCCGGGTCGGGAAGACCACGGGTTCCCTCTCCGACTCGTCGTAGTTGGGCGCGAAATTGACCGTCTCCTTGTCGAGATCGGCCAGCAGCTCGTGGGCGAGCCGCGACATGCGCACCTCGGTGTAGCGCATGGCTGCCGGGGCGTCGCCGTCGACCGAGCCGAAGTTGCCCTGGCCGTCGACCAGCAGGTAGCGCAGCGAGAACGGCTGGGCCATGCGCACGATGGTGTCGTAGACCGCCGAGTCGCCGTGCGGGTGGTACTTGCCGATCACGTCGCCGACCACGCGGGCCGACTTCTTGTAGGGCTTGTTCCAGTCGTTGCCGAGCTCGCTCATCGCGTAGAGCACGCGACGGTGGACCGGCTTGAGGCCGTCGCGGGCGTCGGGCAGCGCGCGGCCGATGATGACGCTCATGGCGTAGTCCAGGTAGGACTGCTCCATCTCGTCTTCGAGATTGACTGGGAGGACTTCCTTGGCGAATTCGGCCATACCGGGCGGGCTCTCCGGGGCGCTTTTTGACGCGCTGCAAAAAAGGCTCTGTTAAGCCGCGTATTCTACACCACGCTACCAACCCTGCGCACCAGCAGATCGGGCCTCAGGGGGCCGCAGAACGCGTTTCAGGGTGTCAGGTCGACTCCCGACGCTTGATTTTCATCACTGGCGACGAGAAATCGGGTCGTTTTCAGCCCGACTGCGGGAACAGCGCGGCGATGCCCTCGGGGGTGGGCGGCATGATGACGCCACGTTCGGTCACCAGCGCGTCGATCAGCGCGGCCGGCGTGACGTCGAAGGCGGGGTTCCAGGCATCGACCCCGGCGGCCGCGATGGGCCGCCCGGCGCAGCCCAGCACCTCGTCCGCGGCGCGCTGTTCGATCGGGATCACCGTGCCGTCGGCGGCATCGCGATCGATGGTGCTGGTCGGTGCGACGACCATCAGGCGCACGCCGTGGTGGCGGGCGAGCACGGACAGTGCGTAGGTGCCGATCTTGTTTGCCGCGTCGCCGTTGGCGGCAACGCGGTCGGCCCCGACGATCACCCATTTCACCCGCCCCTCGCGCATCAGCGCTGCGGCGGCCCCTTCGCACAGCAGCGTCGCCGGGATGCCGTCGTGGGCGAGTTCCCAGGCGGTCAGTCGCGCGCCCTGCAGCCACGGTCGGGTCTCGTCGGCATAGACGTGGTCGAGACGCCCGTCGGCCCACCCCTGGCGGATCACGCCGAGCGCGGTGCCAAAGCCGGCCGTGGCCAGCGCCCCGGCGTTGCAGTGGGTCAGCACCGCGCCGCCATCGAGCAACCCGGCCCCGAGGCGGCCCATGGCGTGGTTCGCGGCCAGGTCCTCGTCGTGCATCGCGTGGGCCTCGGCGAGCAGCGCCGGCTCCGGGTCGCCGTCACCGGTCGCCACCCGTCGCATGCGCGTCACGGCCCAGCGCAGGTTGACCGCGGTCGGCCTGGCCGCGGCGAGCTGGTCCAGGTCGGCTTCGAAGGCGCTGCGCCAGTTCGACGGGTCCTCGGCATGACGCCGCCGTCCCGCGAGCACGCAGGCGTAGGCCGCGGTGACGCCGATCGCAGGGGCGCCGCGCACCACCATGTCGGTGATCGCCGCGGCGACGGCCGCGCAGTCGCTGTAATCCAGGTAGGTCTCACTGCTCGGCAACGCGCGCTGGTCGAGCAACCAGAGTCGGTCCTCGCGCCAGGCGATCGGGCGGATGGTGTCGATGAGCTCTCGTTTCATGGCCATTCAACTGTGGCGGGCGCAGCGCAGTGTAGCGGTGCGCCGCGCGTCGCGCAGCCTGGCAGGCCGGGCCCTGCGATTGGCGTGTCGGGTCAAGTCCTCGCTCCTGGGCAGGCCTACCGTGGAGGCGTCGGATTCACAGAGTCGCATGCCATGTTCTCACCCGTCACTGGCCAGCGTGTCATCTTTGCCCTTTTTCTCACGTTCGCCCTCCTGTCTGGCGGTTGCGCGACGTTCGATCGCGACGTCGGGCAGGAAGGCTTCGAGCCGCGCAAGACCAGCCTGTGGATCAAGCCGCCAGCCGAGGACGGCCACACGCCGATCGTCGGTTTCACGATCCCCTGGTAGCCCCGCCTTACGGCTGGCCGACCACCGGTGCGCATGCAACAATCGACCCGTTCCGGCCTGGACCCTTCCCGATGCAAGCGATCGATACCCTGCTCTGTGCCCGCTGGGTCGTACCGGTCGAGCCGCGCGGCGTGCTGCTCGAAGATCACGCCGTCGCCATTGCCGATGGACGCATCGTCGCGCTGCTGCCGCGAGAAGAGGCCGAGACGCGCTTCGAGGCCCACACCCGAATCGATCTCGCCGAGCACGCCCTGCTGCCGGGTCTGGTCAATGCGCACACCCACGCGGCGATGACGCTGCTGCGCGGGCTCGCCGACGACCTGCCGCTGATGACCTGGCTGCAGGAGCACATCTGGCCGGCCGAGGCGCGCTGGGTCAGCGAGGAGTTCGTACGCGACGGCACCCGCCACGCGGCAGCCGAGATGCTGCGTAGCGGAACGACCTGCTTCAACGACATGTACTTCTTCCCGGACATCACGGCGCGGGTTGCGTCGGCGGCCGGGATTCGCTCGGTGGTCGGCCTGATCGCCATCGATTTCCCGACCGTCTGGGCGAGCGGCGCCGACGAGTACCTCGACAAGGGGCTCGCGGTCCACGACGAGTTCCGCCACGATGCGCTGGTGCGCACCGCGTTCGCGCCGCACGCACCCTACACCGTCTCCGATGGCCCGCTGGAGCGGATACGGGTACTCGCCGACGAACTCGACATCCCGATCCACATGCACGTTCACGAGACCGCCCACGAGGTCGAGCAGGCGCTTGCCACGCACGGCGAGCGGCCGCTGGAGCGACTCGCACGCCTCGGCCTGCTCTCGCCTTCGCTGCTCGCGGTGCACATGACCCAGCTCGAGGACGACGACGTCGAGCGCGTCGCCGACGCCGGCGTGCGCGTGGTCCACTGCCCGGAATCGAACCTCAAGCTGGCCAGCGGCTTCTGCCCGGTGGCGAAGCTGCAGGGGGCTGGCGTCACCGTCGCGCTCGGCAGCGACGGTGCGGCGAGCAACAACGACCTCGACCTGATCGGAGAGATGCGCACCGCGGCACTGCTGGCGAAAGCGGTGTCCGGCGATGCCAGCGCGCTGCCGGCGGCACGCGCGCTGGAGATGGCAACCCTGGACGGGGCGCGGGCGCTCGGTTGGGACGACGAGATCGGCTCGCTGCTGCCCGGCAAGGCCGCCGACCTGATCGCCGTCCGACTGACCGGCGTCTCCACCGAGCCGCTCTACCATCCGCTCTCGGCGATCGTCTACGCCCTCGACCGCGGGCGGGTCTGCGACGTCTGGGTCGCCGGCCAGCACCTGCTGCGCGATCGACGTCTGACCTCGCTCGACGAGGACGAGATCCTCGCGACGGCAAGGCGCTGGGGCACGCGCATCGCCCAGAGCGACGCGGCGCGCGGCGACCCCACCTGAACGCGCCCGGCCGCGACCGGTCTATAATCGCGGCCCCGCAATCCTGGCACTTCCATGAACGACAACGCCGCCAACGTCGACCACGCCGAAGTCGCCAAGTTCGAGGCCCTCGCCTCGCGCTGGTGGGATCCCGACAGCGAGTTCTGGCCGCTGCACCGGATGAACCCGTGCCGGCTGGACTACCTCGACCAGCGTGTAGGCCTGGCTGGCAAACGGGTGCTCGACGTCGGCTGCGGCGGCGGCCTGCTCTCCGAGGCGATGGCCCGACGCGGCGCACAGGTCACCGCCATCGACAAGGGCGAGGCGCCGCTGACCGTCGCGCGCCTGCACCAGCATGAGTCCGGCGTCGAGGTCGACTACCGCCAGGCGGCAGCAGAGGAGCTGGTCGCCGACGAGGCCGGAAGCTTCGACCTGGTCACCTGCATGGAACTCCTCGAGCACGTACCCGAACCCGACTCCACCATCCGCGCCTGTGCGCGGCTGCTCAAGCCCGGCGGCTGGGCCAGCTTCTCGACCATCAACCGCACCCCGCAGGCGTGGCTGTTCGCGATCGTCGGTGCCGAATACGTGACGAACATGCTGCCGCGCGGCACCCACCAGTTCGCGCGCTTCATCAAGCCCTCCGAGATGGCGCGCTGGGCGCGGGTCGCAGGGCTCGAGCCGCGCGACGTCAGCGGCATGCGCTTCAACCCGCTGGCGCGGAGCTTCCGCATCGCACCGCCGACCGACCTCAACTACATCGCCCTGTTCCAGCGTGGTGAGTGAGCCGGCGCCCCCGCCGCGCTGCCAGGCGCTGTTGTTCGACCTCGACGGGACGCTGGCCGATACCGCACCCGATCTGGCCGGTGCGCTGAACGCGCTGCTCTGCGAACTCGACCGCGCGCCGCTGCCGTTCACGACGATCCGCCCGCACGTCTCGCACGGTGGGCGGGCGCTGATCAAGCTTGGGCTCGGCCTCGAGGACGGCGATCCCGACTTCAAGCCGTTGCACCGCCGCTTTCTCGATCTCTACCGCGGCGCGATCGCCCGCGAGACCCGGCTGTTCGATGGCATGGAGGCCCTGCTCGCGCAGGCTGAGGCGCACGGCGTGCCGTGGGGCGTGGTGACCAACAAGCCGGCCTGGCTGACCGACCCGCTGATGGACGAGCTCGGCCTGACAGCACGCGCCGGCTGCATCGTCAGCGGCGACACCACCCCGCATTCCAAGCCGCATCCCGAGCCGCTGCTGCACGCCAGCCGACTGGTCGGCATCGAGCCGGGCGACTGCCTGTTCGTCGGTGACGCCGAGCGCGACATCGAGTCGGCCCGCCGCGCCGGCATGTATTCGCTGGTCGCGCGTTTCGGCTACCTCGGACCGGACGACCGTCCGGAATGCTGGGGCGCAGACGGCCTGGTCGACACCCCGGGCGAGATCGTGGCCTGGCTGGCCTGAGGCCGCGCAAGCGCAGGTCAGCAGCTCTCCAACCATGCCCGAAGCATCGCTCGCCGCCGCCTA
>JAACFL010000060.1 GCA_009937385.1 Gammaproteobacteria bacterium
TCGCGTCGGCGGCCGAGACGGTGATCGACGCCGTGCCACTCGCCAGCCGTGCCGAGGTGATGGCGCCGCTCGCGCCGCTGCACGCCGACACGGTGGCGGCCGAGGCGACGCGCGCCGACTTCGAAGCGGCGCGCGACAAGGCGTGGGGTGACGCCGGGCTGCCCGAGGCCGGCCCACCGCGGCACCTCGCGGTGCAGATCAATCGCGCGCTGACCGACCTGCTCGCGCAGCACCCGGAGGGCCTGCTGTTCGGTGAGGACGTCGCGCGCAAGGGCGGGGTGTACCACGTCACGCCGGGGCTGCAGGCGCGCTTCGGCGCGCGCCGGGTGTTCGACACGCTGCTCGACGAGCAGTCGATCCTCGGCGTCGCGCAGGGTGCGGGTTTGCTTGGCGCGCTGCCGTTCCCGGAGATCCAGTACCTCGCCTACCTGCACAACGCCATCGACCAGCTGCGCGGCGAGGCGGCCTCGCTGCAGTTCTTCTCGCAGGGGCAGTTCCGCAACCCTATGGTGGTGCGCATCGCCGGGCTCGGTTACCAGAAGGGCTTCGGCGGCCACTTCCACAACGACAACGGCCTCGCCGCGCTACGAGAGATCCCCGGGCTGGTGATCGCCTGCCCGAGCCGTGGTGACGACGCGGTTGGCCTGCTGCGTACCTGCGCGGCGCTGGCAAAGGTCGACGGCCGGGTGGTCGCGTTCGTCGAGCCGATCGCGCTGTACATGACCCGCGACCTGTTCGAACCGGGTGACGGCCTGTGGCAGACCGCGTACCCGCCACCTGGGGAGGCGGTGCCGTTCGGCGTGGGGCGGGTCCACCATCCCGACGCCACGGACCTGCTGGTGGTCACCTACGGCAACGGCGTGCCGATGGCGCTGCGCGCCGCGCGTACCCTGGAGGATCGGCACGGACTCACGGTCCGCGTGTTCGACCTGCGCTGGCTGGCGCCGCTCGATCATGGCGCGGTGGCGGACCACGCGCGCGCCTGCGGTCGCGTGCTGGTGCTCGACGAAGGACGACGCAGCGGCGGCATCGGCGAGGGGCTGGTCGCCGGCCTGGTCGAGGCGGGCTGCGGCGGGCTACCGATCCGGCTGGTCGCCGGAGCCGACAGTTACCAGCCGCTCGGTCCGGCCGCCGCGCTGGTGCTTCCCGGCGAGGCCGAGGCGGTCGCCGCCGCCGAGGCGCTGTGTGGGCTCGCCGACGCCGGCTGAACTCAGGCGCCCGTCTCCAGCGCTGCGTTCAGCGCCTCCGGGCTGGCGAGCGGTGCCGAGCACGCCGTGCCGCGGCACAGGAAGGCGGTGTAGGCGCCGCGAGCCGCCATCGTCGCGAGGGCGCCGGGCAGGTCGTTCTCCCCGGTCGGGATCACGAATCCCAGCGCATCGGTGGGGCAGGCGACATCGGTGGCATCCGTGCGCACGACCACCTGTGCCGGTGGTGCGTGGTGCTCTGCCAGCGCCAGCAGCAGGCCGCTGTGCGCCGAGGGTGCCTGCTCGAGCAGCGCGCCGGCCGCGCGCAGGACCCGCCCGGCCGCGGCCAGGTAGCGCGGCTCGCCGAGCAGGTGACCCAGGCGGCCAAGGGCGCGTGCGGCGACGCCGTTGCCCGACGGCACCGCGTCGTCACCAAACGGCTTGGGACGGGTGATCAGTTGCTCATGGTCGGCGGCGGTGAAGTGGAAACCGCCGCGCTCGGGGTCCTCGAAGTGCGCCAGCAGGGTCTCGGCGAGCGCGATGGCGAAGTCCAGGTCGGCGCGGCGCCAGCGTGCCTGGAGCAGCTCGAGCGTGCCGTCGAGCACGAAGGCGTGGTCGTCGAGGTAGCCATCGAGGTAGGCGTGGCCGTCTTTCCATGCCGCGCGCAGGCGGGTGCCGGTCCACGCCTCGCGGCGCAGGAAGTCGAGGCACTCGGCGGCGAGATCGACCCAGCCCGGCTCGTCCAGCAGCCGCCCGGCGCGCGCGAGGCCCGCCACGGCGAGGCCGTTCCACGCGGTCAGAACCTTATCGTCGCGCCCGGGGCGGACGCGCGGCTCGCGGGCGGCGAACAGCGCTGTGCGGATGCGTGCCACGACGGCCGGGTCGGTCGTTCCATCGTCATGGCGGTGCGGGTTCCAGCGCCCCTCGAAGTTGGGTGAGCCGTCGAGGTCGAACAGCGCGACGGCCACCGCGAAATCGTCGGGATCGAGCACGGCCTCGATCTCGTCGCGGGACCAGACGTAGAACTTGCCCTCGTGTCCCTCGCTGTCGGCATCGAGCGCGCTGTAGAAGCCGCCGGCCGGATCGCGCATCTCGCGTACCAGCCATTCGACCGTCGTTGTTGCGGCGTCGCGGTAGAGCGGTACGCCGGTGCGCCGCGCGGCCGCGGCGTAGAGTGGCAGCAGCTGGGCGTTGTCGTAGAGCATCTTTTCGAAATGGGGGATGCACCAGTCGCGGTCGACGCTGTAGCGGCAGAAGCCGCCGCCAACCTGGTCACGCACCCCGCCGAGCGCCATGCGTCGCAGCGTGAACAGCGCCATCGCCTCGCCGTCCTCGTCCCGCCCCGGGCCAAGCAGGAACGCCAGCAGCGTCGGCTGCGGGAACTTGGGCGCGTGGCCGAAGCCGCCGCGCTCGACGTCGTAGGCGTTGGCGAGTTCCTTGCGTGCCGCGGCCATCACCCGTGGGCCGGGCGTCGCGTCGAGCGCCGGCGGCCCCTGCTCGATGCGCCCGAGCACCTCGGCCAGCGACGCGGTCTGCTGGCGGATGGCGTCGCGCTGATCGCGGAACACGTGCTCGGCCTGGCGCAGCAGCTGGGTGAACGCCGGCAGGCCGTGACGCGGTTCGGGTGGGAAGTAGGTGCCGGCGAAGAACGGCATCAGGTCCTGCGGGTCGAGCAGCACGGTCAGCGGCCAGCCGCCGCCGCGCTGCTGCATCACCTGGTGCACGGTCTGGTAGATCTTGTCGAGGTCGGGGCGCTCCTCGCGGTCGACCTTGATGTTGACGTAGAGGTCGTTCATGACCTGTGCGGTTGCCTCGTCCTCGAACGACTCGTGCGCCATGACGTGGCACCAGTGGCAGGCCGAGTAACCGATCGACAGCAGGATCGGCTTGTCCTCGGCACGGGCGCGCTCCAGCGCTTCCGCTCCCCACGGCAGCCAGCCGACCGGGTTGGTGGCGTGCTGCTGCAGGTAGGGACTTGGCGCGTCGGCGAGCGCGTTGCGGTGGGTGGGCATGGCGGGGCCTTATTCCGAGTAATTTAGTCAACTATACCGGGGCGGCCGGAACGGGACCAGCCGGGTGGTATAGTCGCGCCGTCCCTGCCACGCCCGTGATGCCCCGGCCCGATGCGCCCGCGCGACCTGTTGACCTGGAGCGGTTTTGGCCTCTTGCGCCTGCTGTCGCTGCCACCCTGGCCGCTGCGGCTGCGTCTCGGGCGTGCCCTGGGCCGGCTCTTCTGCCGTGCCGCACCGCGTCCACGACACGTCGCCCGCGTCAACCTGCGCCTGGTGCGCCCGGACCTCGACGAAGCCGGCATCGAGGCGCTGCTGCGTCGCCACTTCGAGGAGCTTGGGATCGGCCTTTTCGAGCTCGGCCTGGCGTGGTGGGGTCGGTCGGAGGCGCTGGAGGCGATGGTCGAGTTCGAGGGCTGGGAGCACCTCGAGGCGGCGCGAGCCGACGGGCGCGGCGTCATGCTCCTCACGCCGCACTTCGCCAACCTCGAACTCGGCGGACGCTTCATGGCCCAGCGCGTGCCGATCGTCATCACCTACAAGCCGGACAAGGATCCGTACGTCGACCGGCTGATCCGCAGCAACCGGCTGGCGCACAAGACCACCGCCGACCACGACGTGCTGCCGGCGCGCGACGTGCGCGGCATGCTGCGCGTCCTGCGCCGTGGCGGGGTGATCTGGTACGCGCCCGACATCAACTACAAGGGGCGCGAGCGGGTGTTCGCCGATTTCTTCGGCGTGCCGGCGGCGACCGCGCCGCACCCGGCGCGCATCGCCGCGCACGCAAGCGCGCGGGTCGTGCCCTACGCGCTGTATCGGCGCGAGGATGGTGGCTACCGACTGGTGATCGAGCCCGCGCTGGAGGAGTTCCCGAGCGGTGACGAGGTGGTCGACACGCAGCGCATCAACCGCGCGCTCGAGGCGATGGTTGCACGCAGGCCCGAGAGTTACCTCTGGATCATGCGCCGCTTCCTGACCCGACCCGACCCGGAGGCCGATCCGTACCGCAAGGGGACGCTCTAGCGGCCTGAAACCGAACGGTCAGGTTGCAGCAGCGCCACCCATGGCGCGATTCCGGACGTCATTCGATTCGCGACCTTCTTGGGGCCGCTCCTGCAGGGGGCGAGACGGTTCGGGGTTGCACGCCACCGCAGGAGATCGCTCTACCCCTGCGCGTCCTCGCCGACGCGCACCGCGAGCACGTCGCACGGCGCGCCGTGCAGCACCGCGTTGGCGGTCGAGCCGAGCAGCAGGGCCAGGCCGTGGCGGCCATGGCTGCCGACCACGATCAGGTCGACGTCGTGCTCTTCGGCGGTGCGCTTGATCTCGGGGCCGGTGGAGCCGAGCACCACCCAGCGCTGCGCTCCTTCCTGACCGAGCTCCGCGGCGAGTCGATCCAGGCTGTCGCGCGCCTCGTCGACCAGGCGCCCGTCGACGTCGACCGGCTCGGCCAGCATCATGTCGTTGGAGAGCTCCAGGGGCACGTAGTCGACCACGTGGAGCAGGCTCAGGCGCGCATCGTAGCGGGCGGCGAGCTCGACGGCGCGTTCGCCGACGCAACGCGATTCGGGGGCGAAATCGGTGGCGAGCAGGATGTGGCGGTAGTCGTCCATGCGGCCCTCCCGTGGCTGGTGGCTGCGTATGAATTCTAGTGGCTGTGGTGTAATCTCGCACCGTCTCCACTCGATGTCAGGTCATGCCCGAGTCTCTACGCGTCGCCGTCGTCGGGGTAGGTTACCTCGGCCGTTTTCACGCCAAGATCTACTCCGAACTCGACGGCGTCGAGCTGGTCACCGTGGTCGACAGCGACCCTGAGCGGGCCAGGGCGGTCGCCGAGGAGTACGGCTGCGCCTGGACCACCGACGCCTCCGGGCTGCCCGGCACGGTCGACGCGGTCAGCGTCGTGGTGCCGACCCGCGACCACCTCGAGGTCGCGCGTCCACTGCTCGAGGCGGGCATCCACATGCTGCTCGAGAAGCCGATCGCGCGCACCACCGAGGAAGCCGAAACGCTGGTGCGGGTGGCCGACGAGGCCGGGGTGCTGCTGCAGATCGGCCACGTCGAGCGCTACAACGCCGGCGTCATGGCGCTTGCCGAGCACGTCAAGCAGCCGCGCTTCATCGAGGCCCACCGCATCGGGGGCTTCCCGGCGCGAGCCACCGACGTCGACGTCGTCACCGACCTGATGATCCACGACATCGACATCATCCTCTCCCTCGTGGGGTCGCCGATCCGCTCGGTCTCGGCGGTCGGCCTGCCGGTGATCACCGAGCACGTCGACATCGCCAACGCGCGCCTGGAATTCGAGGACGGCTGCATCGCCAACGTCACCGCGAGCCGGGTCTCCAACCAGACGCTGCGCCGCATCCGCATCTTCGAGGCGCACAGCTACGAGGCGCTGGATTTCGTCGAGCAGAAGGGCGAGGTGGTGCGTGCGATGCGCCACGAGGACAAGGAGTGGCCGGAGATCGTGCGCGAGCCGATCGGCATCGAGCCGCGCAAGCCGCTCGACGCCGAGCTGGCCGACTTCGCTGCCAAGGTGCGCGATGGCGGCACGCCGCTGGTCGATGGCCAGGCCGGTCTCGAGGCGCTGCGCGTCGCACAGCTGATCAACCGCCGCGTGGCCGAGTGGAAGGAGCAGTCGCTTTGAGCCAACCGCCGTCGGTCCCGTTCCTCGATCTCGGCACCGAGTTCGCCGAGCTGGCACCCCAGTGGCACGCCGCGCTGGCCGAGATCGGCGCGAAAGGCGCGTTCATCCTCGGTCCCAACGTGCAGGCCTTCGAACAGGAGGCCGCGGCCTACCTCGGCGCGGACCATGCGACGGGGGTGGCCAACGGCACCGATGCGCTGGTGCTCGCGTTGCGCGCGCTGGACATCGGCCCCGGCGACGAGGTGATCACCACGCCGTTCACCTTCTTCGCCTCCGCCGAGGCGATTTCCATCGTCGGCGCCACCCCGGTGTTCGCCGACATCGACCCGGACAGTTTCAACCTCGATCCGGCCAGCGTTGCCGCGCGCATCACGCCACGCACGCGCGGGCTGATGCCGGTGCATATCTTCGGCCACCCGTGCGACATGGACGCCCTCGGCACGCTCGCCTGCGACCACGAGCTGGTCGTGGTCGAGGACCTGGCCCAGGCGTTCGGTGCCGAGTGGGGCGGGCGCAAGGTCGGCAGCTTCGGCCATGCGGGCGGCACCAGCTTCTACCCGACCAAGGTGCTCGGCGGTTATGGCGACGGGGGCATGCTGTTCTGCCGTGAGGCCGAGGTCGATGCCCGGGTGCGCCACCTGCGCAACCACGGTGCGACGGCCCCGTTCGTGCACGACGTCATCGGTTGCAACAGCCGTCTCGACGAGGTCCAGGCGGCGCTGCTGCGGCTCAAGCTGGCACGCCTCGAGGAGGCCGTCGCCGGAAGGCGCGCGGTGGCCACCGCCTACGGCGAGCGCCTGGCCGGCGTCGAAGGCGTCGTCACGCCACCCGACCCCGCCGGCGGCCGTCACGCCTACAACCTCTATACGCTGCGCATCCCGGGTGGACGCCGCGACGCGGTGCGCAAGCACCTCGGCGAGCGCGGCGTGCCGACCTCGCAGTGCTACCCGGAGGGGCTGCACCTGCAGGCCGTCTACGCCGATCTCGGCTACCGCGCGGGCGACCTGCCGGTGGTCGAGCAGGCCTGCACCGAAACCCTCTCCCTGCCGGTCTTCCCGGGCATGAGCGAGGCGCAGATCGAGCGTGTCTGCAGCGTGCTCGGCGAGGCCCTGATCCAAGCCTGAACCGCGCGGCCCGGCCGCGAAGGAGTTCGCCATGCGCCTGCGCTACTCGACCACCTCGCCCTACGTGCGCAAGGTGACCTCCACCGCCCACGAACTCGGCCTGCTCGACAAGCTCGAACTGGTGCCGACCAACGCCTGGGATCCGGCCTCGGACCTGCCCGAGGACAATCCGCTCGGCAAGATACCCACGCTGCTGCTCGATGACGGCGAGGTGCTCTACGACAGCCCGGTGATCTGCGCCTACCTCGACGCCCTGGCCGGTGACCGGCTTTTGCCCGGGGCGGGACCGGAGCGCTGGCGGGTGCTGCGCAACGAGGCGCTAGGCGACGGCGTGCTCGACGCCGCGGTGCTGGTGTTCCTCGAGCGCAACCGGCGTGGCGAGGGCGAGCGCAGTGCCTGGTGGGAGCAGCTTCAGCTCGACACCCTCGCGCGCTCGCTCGACGCGATGGAGCCGCTCGTTGCCGGCTTCGCCGGCGACGTCGATCTCGGCCAGCTGACCTTCGGCTGTGCCCTCGGCTATCTCGACTTCCGCTTTCCCGAGCTGCACTGGCGCGAGGGCCGCCCGGCGCTCGACCGCTGGTACGAGGGATTCGTCGACCGCCCGTCGCTGCAGGCTACGATGCCACGCGATCCGGCCTGAACGCCGGCGCGAAGCGCGTCGCGCCGTAGCCGCCCGACGCGGCGACATGGGCGGCAAAGCGGGTCGGGAAGTCCGCGTCCACCGAGTCTGCAACCGCCGGCATGGCGCCGCTGTAGCTGCCACGTTTCGGCTCGGCGGCCTGCACGGCACCGGATGGTGAAAACGAGCAGGAGGGCGAGCAGCGGAGCAAGCGTGACGGTTCTGGCCATGACGTTTGGGCCTGCAGACGTTTGGATGCCATGCCGTATCGCAGGTTCCGACCCGGCTCGACGCCGGTGGGTGGAATCCCGCCGACCGGGTTCGTCGGGCCGGCCGGATCCCGGACCTCGATGACTCATGTCGGCCGGAGATTTACCGCCAATCAGGGATCCCGAATGGCATAGGACCTGGCATGCAGCTTGTATGCTCAGAAGGCTCGAATCCAACCGATCGCCCGCGGACACCACCATGAGCAAGGACCTGCGCGAGAGCGCCCTGCATTACCACCGCTACCCGAAGCCGGGCAAGCTCGGCATCCACGCGACCAAGCCGATGGCCAACCAGCGCGACCTCGCGCTCGCCTACTCGCCGGGCGTCGCTCACGCCTGCGAGGCGATCGTCGACGACCCGCAGAGCGTCAGCGACTACACCGCGCGCGCCAACCTGGTCGGCGTGATCAGCAACGGCACCGCGGTGCTCGGTCTCGGCGCGATCGGCGCGCTGGCCGCGAAGCCGGTCATGGAGGGCAAGGCGGTGCTGTTCAAGCAGTTCGCCGGCATCGACGTGTTCGACATCGAGATCGAGGAGCGCGACCCCGAGCGGTTGATCGAGGCCGTGGCCGGTCTCGAACCGACCTTCGGCGCGATCAATCTCGAGGACATCAAGGCGCCGGAGTGCTTCATCGTCGAGAAGGCGCTGCGCGAGCGCATGAACATCCCGGTGTTCCACGACGACCAGCACGGCACCGCGATCACCACCGCGGCCGGGGTGCTCGGAGCGCTGCGGCTGGTCGAGAAGGCGATCGGGGAGGTGCGGCTGGTGGTCTCCGGGGCCGGCGCTGCGGCGCTCGCCTGCACCGACCTGCTGGTCGCGATGGGCCTGCCCAAGGCGAATGTCGTGATCACCGACCGCCACGGCGTGGTCTACCAGGGGCGTGCGGACGACATGGACCCGTACAAGGCACGCTACGCGATCCCCGACGACGGCCGGCGCACGCTGGACGATGCCATCGCCGGTGCGGACATTTTCCTCGGGCTCTCCGCGCCGCGTGTGCTGAAGCCGGAGATGGTCGCGAAGATGGCCGACAAGCCGCTGATCTTCGCGTTGGCCAACCCGACGCCGGAGATCATGCCCGAGGAGGTCAAGGCGGTGCGCGACGACGCGGTCATCGCCACCGGCCGCTCCGACTACCCGAACCAGATCAACAACGTTCTCTGCTTCCCGTTCATCTTCCGCGGCGCGCTCGACGTCGGCGCGACGACCATCAACGAAGAGATGAAGATCGCCTGCGTCGAGGCGATCGCCGACCTGGCGATGGCCGAGGTCTCCGACGTCGTCGCCGACGCCTACCGTGACCAGTCGCTCACCTTCGGTCCCGAGTACATCATCCCCAAACCGTTCGACCCGCGCCTGATCACCGCGCTTCCGCTGGCGGTCGCGAAGGCGGCGATGGCGAGCGGTGTGGCAACGCGGCCGATCGCCGACCTGGACGCCTACCGTGACTCGCTGGCGCGCCACGTCTACCGCAGTGGCACGTCGATGAAGGGGGTGTTCCAGGTGGTGCGCGAGAACCCGCGCCGGCTGCTGTTCACCGCCGGCGAGGACGACCGCGTGCTGCGTGCGGTGCAGACCATGCTCGAGGACCGCACCCTGCCACCGCTGGTGATCGGTCACCGCGAGCGGGTGCTGGCGAGGATCCTCGAGCTCGGCCTGCGCATCCGCCCGGACAGCGACTTCGAGCTGATCGACCCGGCCCACTACGGCCGCTACCCGGAGCTCGCCGAGCGTTACCACGACCTGATGGGCCGGCGCGGGGTCTGGCCGTCCGACGCCCAGGGCATCCTGCGCGGCACGCCGACCGCGCTCGGTGCGATGCTGATGCGCGAGGGCGCCGCCGACGCGATGCTCGCCGGCCCGGTCGGCGCCGCGCGCGAGAATCACCGGCACGTGGTCGACATCATCGGTCTGCGCGAGGGGGTGCACGTCAGCGCGGCGATGCAGATGCTGATCACCGACAAGGGCACCTTCTTCATCGCCGACACCTACATCAACTACGCGCCCGGTGCCGAAGAGCTGGCCGAGATCACGCTGCTGGCGGCCAACGAGGTGCGCCGCTTCGGCATCACGCCAAAGGTGGCCCTGGTCTCGCACTCCAACTTCGGCACCTACGACAACCCGTCGGCCCAGAGGCTGCGCGCCGCCCTCGCGCTGGTGCGTGAGCGCGATCCGGAGCTCGAGATCGACGGCGAGATGCAGACCGACGCGGCGCTGTCGGAGGAGGTGCGGCGGCGCAGCTTCCCCAAGTCGACGCTGGTTGGTCAGGCGAACGTGCTGATCATGCCCAATCTCGATTCGGCCAACATCACCTTCAACGCGCTCAAGGTGCTCGGCAACGCGGTCTCGGTGGGGCCGATCATGCTCGGCATCGCCAAGCCGGTGCACATCCTGAACCGCACGGTGACCACGCGCGGCACGGTCAACCTGGCCGCGCTGGCGGCGGCAGACGCGGCGGTCTCCTGAAAGGTGCGGTAGGCGTCAGCCCTGTGGACCGTCGTCGGCACCGATCTCGGCGATCTGCATTTCCATGATCTTCTTGATCGCCTTGCGGTCGGTGTTGGTCAGGTCGCCCTGGTTCAGCGCCAGCGTGGCCATGGTGCCCATCAGCTGCACCAGGCGGCAGCCGAGCTTGATGTCGAACGGAACGCTGTTGCGGGTGTAGGTCATCGTCAGGATGCCCATTTCACCCGAGTTGGGGGGGTTGTTGCGGTACTTGTTGAAATCGCCGCTGTTGAAGCCTGCCGAGGTCGGGCTCAACGACTTGACGTAACCGCGCAGCATGCGCCCACCGCCGAACTCGAGATTCGCGTTCATCGTGACGGCTTTTCCACGTACGGCCATGGCCACTTGCTCCCTGTTGGTGGTCGGTTCCCAGGACCCTCTTACTCCCTGTGCGGGCTCTGCGCAAGGACTCTTTCAGGACAGGTTGGCCAGGTGCGCGAACTCCTCGAGCGACAGCGTCTCGGCGCGACGCCCAGGGTCGACGCCGGCGGCCCGCATGGCCTCCGCATCGATATGGTCACGCAGGGTGTTGCGTAGCGTTTTGCGCCTTTGGGCGAAGGCTGCGGTGACCAGCCGTCGCAGCCGTTCCGGGTCGTCGACGGCTACCGGTGGCTTGGCATGCGGCACCAGGCGCACGACCGTCGAGTCGACCTTGGGTGGCGGTCGGAAGGCCCCCGGCGGCACCGACAGTAGCGGGGTCACCGCGCAGGCGTACTGCGCCATCACCGACAGCCGCCCGTAGGTCTTGCTCCCCGGCGCAGCCGCGAGCCGGTCGACCACCTCCTTCTGCAGCATGAAGTGCATGTCGGCGACGGCCGCGTGCTGATCGAACAGGTGGAACAGCAGTGGGGTCGAGATGTTGTAGGGGAGGTTGCCGACCAGGCGCAGCGGGCCGTCGACGGCCAACGCGCGGAAGTCGAAGCTCAGCGCGTCGCCCTCGATCAGTTCCAGCCCCGAACCGGGAGGAAAGCGCGTCCGCAACGCGGCGACCAGGTCGCGGTCGAGCTCGATCGCGGTGAGCGTCCCTGCGGCCTCGAGCAGGGGTCCGGTCAGCGCCCCCTCGCCGGGTCCGATCTCGACCAGCCGGTCGCCCGGACGCGGCGCGATGACGGCAACGATGCGTGCAATGACCGACGCATCGCGCAGGAAGTTCTGGCCGAACCTTTTCCGGGGGCGGTGGGTGGCGTTCATGGCCGGCCGGGTTCGAATTCGCCCGCGGCCGCGCGCCATTGCCGCACGCCACGGCCGATCAGCGCGACGCCGAGCACGATGCCGAGCAGCACCGCCGAGCCGGCCGCGCCCATCAGGATCAGCAGCACGCCGAGGGCGATGCTCAGCCACGGCTCGGCCCGTGCCAAGAAGGTCGGGTTGATGACGCCGGACTCACGCAGCACCAGCAATCCCATCGCGCCGTTGGCGATCAGTCCGCCGCCGAGCAGCAGCGCGACCAGCCACAGCGCGAGGTCGGGCCAGAAGATCAGCACCAGCCCGGCGATCACCTGGGCCCAGGGGCCGAACACGCTGGCCTGAATTCC
>JAACFL010000061.1 GCA_009937385.1 Gammaproteobacteria bacterium
CTCAACCGACCGTGACGGCCGAGCAGCTCCTGCGCGGTGGCCAGGTCGGCCACCGCGAGACCGGCCACCGCGCGTGCCTGGACCGGGTCGCCCGGCGCCAGCCAGCCGGCCAACCGCAGCGTGTGCTCGCGGCCACCGGCACGGCCACCGAAGGTGTCGCCCGGCTGCAGGTCGAGCTCGGCGCCGGTTCGGCGTGCCAGCAGCACGGCCCCGGGCACGGTCAGCAGCGTCACCAGATCCGTGTCGCCGCCGCCCGGCCGGCCGACCGGGCCCTCGGCGAGCGGATCGACGCCGAGCAGCTGCAGGGTGCGGTCGGGGAGCTGCAGGTAGCCCTGCACGACCGGCGCGAGCCCCGGGTGCCCGGACCCCAGCAGCGCGGCGTAAAGCCTCTCATCGATCCCCTCCGGACCGGCGACGATGCGGTGGCTGGCGCGACCGGTCAGCGTCTCGGCACCCACCGTGAAGGCGCGCCGCGCGCTCTCGCTGGCCAGGTCGATCGCTGTGACGACCGCGACACCGAGCGCAACGCCGAGCAGCGACAGGCCCAGCAGCCACGGGTGGCGCGCGAAGTGGCGACGGCCGCTGCGCCGGAGCAGCCCGTTCATGCGTTGCGCAGCTGCCCGTGGTCGAAGACCAGCACGCGATCGGCGATCGATGCCGCCTCGCGACTGTGGGTGGCGATCAGCAACGCGTGGCCGGCGGCGCCCGCGAGACGCTGCAGCAATGCAAGCACGACCGCTCCCGTCTCGACATCGAGGTTGCCGGTCGGCTCGTCGGCGAGCAGCAGGCTGGGTTCGTGGATCACGGCGCGCGCGACCGCGACGCGCTGCTGCTCACCGCCCGAGAGGCGGTCGGGAAAGCTGTCGCGGCGCGGCGCCAGGCCGACCTCCTCGAGCAGCGCCGCGGCGCGCGCATGCCCGTCGGCATCCGCACGCCGGTTGAGCTCGAGCGGCAGCAGCAGGTTCTCGTACACCGTCAACGTCGGCAGCAGGTTGAAGAACTGGTGGACGAAGCCGATGCGTGCGCGCCGGAACCGTGTTCGCGCCTCCTCGTCGAGGGTGTCGATACGCGTGCCGTCGACCTCGACCCGGCCTGCATCCGGCCGGTCGATGCCACTGATCAGGTTCAGCAGCGTGGTCTTGCCCGAACCGCTGCGGCCGTAGAGGACCACGCACTCACCTACGGCAACCTGCAGGTCGAGATCGCGGAACACGTCACGCGTCACCTCGCCCTCGCGGTAACTGCGGCAGAGCCCGGCGAGTCGGACCAACGGGGTGAGGGACTGGGCGTTCAGATCGGCTGTCACGCGGGTGTAATGGAGGTTGGCGTTTTGCTATCGTCTGGTCTCGCCCCACCGCTCCCGTGCGCAACACATCGCACCCCGTGGGAGCCGGTCGCAGCCGCCCCGAGAGCCGGCCAGGGCCCGATCAGAATAACACCCACGGAGGACGACGATGGCCAACTACACCACCGCGGACATCCGCAACCTTGCCCTCGTCGGCAACGGCGGCAGCGGCAAGACCTCGCTGGTCGAGGCCCTGCTGCACGCGGCCGGCGCGATCGGGTCGCAGGGCGATATCGGACGCGGGACCATGGTCTGCGACCACGAGCCCGAGGAGAAGACCCACGGCCACTCGCTGACCTCCGCGGTGGCCCACTGCGACATCGAAGGCGTCCACGCCAACCTGATCGACACTCCCGGGTACCCCGACTTCGTCGGCCATGCGCTCGGCGCCCTCGAGGCGGTGGAGACCGCGGCGGTGGTGATCGATGCCCAGACCGGCATCGACCAGGTGACCCGGCGCATGCTCGAGCGCGCTGGCCGGCGCAAACTGTGCCGCATCATCATCGTCAACAAGATCGACGGCGAACACACCGACCTGCCCGGACTGCTCACGCAGCTGCAGGAGGAGTTCGGCAGCGAATGCCTGCCGATCAACCTGCCCGCCGAGGGTGGCAGCCGGGTCGTCGACTGCTTCTTCAACCCATCGGGCGATGCCGACTTCTCATCGGTTGCCGAGGCGCACGAGGCCCTGATCGACCAGGTCGTCGAGGTCGACGAGAAGCTGATGGAGCTCTACCTCGAGCAGGGTGAGGAGCTGGCCGCCGAGCAGCTGCACGACCCGTTCGAGCAGGCGCTGCGCGAGAGTCACCTGGTGCCGGTCTGCTTTGTCTCGGCGCGCACCGGCGCCGGTGTCAGGGAACTCCTCGACATCATCGTCAAGCTGATGCCGAATCCCATGGAGGGCAACCCACCGCCGTTCTACATCGGCGAGGAGGATCCCAGGGAGTTCCATGCCGAGCCCGACCAGGACAAGCACGTGCTCGCCCACGTGTTCAAGGTGACCAGCGACCCGTATGCCGGCAAGCTCGGCATCTTCCGCATCTACCAGGGGATGCTGACCAGGGAGACCCAGCTCTATGTCGGCGACGCGCGCAAGGCGTTCAAGGTGGGCCACCTGTTCAATCTGCAGGGCAAGGAGCACGTCGAGATCGAGCGTGGCATCCCCGGCGACATCTGCGCGGTGGCCAAAGTCGAGGAGGTGCACTTCCACGACGTATTGCACGACGCCCAGGAGGATGGCCACGTCCACCTGAAGCCGATGAACTTCCCCGAGCCGATGCTCGGCCTGGCGATCGAGCCCAAGAACCGCTCCGACGACCAGAAGGTGGCCAAGGCACTCGCCGCGCTGACCTCCGAGGACCCGACGCTGGTGGTCGAGCGCACGACGGCGACCAACGAGACGGTGCTGCGTGGCATCGGCGACCTGCACCTGCGCGTGGTCCTCGAGAAGATGGCCAATCGCTACAACGCGGAGGTCGAGACCCACCCGCCCAGCATCGCCTACCGCGAGACCGTGACCGCAAAGGCCGAGGGGCATCACCGGCACAAGAAGCAGACCGGGGGTGCCGGCCAGTTCGGCGAGGTCTACCTGCGCATCGAGCCGCTGCCACGCGGCAGCGGCTTCGAGTTCCACGACAAGATCGTCGGCGGCGTGATCCCCGGGCAGTTCATCCCGGCGGTCGAGAAGGGGGTGCGCCAGGTGCTCGAACAGGGCGCCATCGCCGGGTTCCCGATGCAGGACGTCAGCGTCACCGTCTACGACGGCAAGCACCACCCGGTCGACTCCAAGGAGATCGCGTTCGTCACCGCCGCCAAGAAGGCGTTCCAGGACGCCGTGGGCAAGGCGCGTCCGGTGCTGCTCGAACCGGTCGTCAGCGTCACCATCACCTGCCCCGACAGCGCCATGGGCGACGTGAGCGGCGACCTGTCGAGCAAGCGCGCGCAGATCAGCGGCACCGACACCAAGTCGGGTGGCATGCTGGTGATCACCGGCAAGGTGCCGCTCAGCGAGCTGAACGGCTACCAGTCACGCCTCAAGGGGATCACCGGTGGCCAGGGCTCGTTCGCGATGGAGTTCAGCCACTACGAGCCGCTGCCGATGAACCTGCAGCAGGAGATCGTCGCGCAGCACAAGCCGAAGGAGAGCGAGGAGTGATCCCAGGCCTCGCGGGCAGCCAACAGCACCTGCAGGCGCCGGGACCACGGCGCAGGACCAGAAGGGCCAGGGAATCACGCTCCAGTCTCAGGGTGAGCTGGGCAATGCAGGTGCGCCATCCAGGGCGCGATTCGAAAGCGGTCCAGAATTGAACAGCGCCGACTACCAGTCGTGGCGCATTCCGTCCCAGACCCCCGAGCTGTCCTCGAGGATCTTTTCGACGCTCTCGCCCTTCTTCATCCGCTCGACCTGATCCTTGGAGAGATTGGCGACCGGGCGGTCGCGCTCGGCCTGGATGCGGTCGATCTCCTTCTTTGAGCAGGGGCGGAACTCGAAGCGGGCGAAGCGGCTGCTGGTCTCGGCGTTCTCGCCGAGGCGAATGAAGTGCTCCTCCTCGCCGTCGCTCATGAAGACCATCTTCCCGGTTGCGAACGGCATGCGCGGCGTCAGCAGAGTCACGCCCTCCTTGCCCGGCAACAGGATGCAGTCGCTCAGGTCACCGACGTAGCCGCTCTCGTCGCACACCCCGGCCTGCACGCCACGACCCTCGTTGGCCATGATGCGTACACCGACCTGGGTCTCCTGGCCGCTGCTCTGGCGGATCCAGCGTGCGGTGCCGATCTTCCAGCGCCCGCTCTCGGTGTCGTCGAAACCGATGCAGAGCAGGTCGCCGACCGAGATCGTCAGCTCGCTCTCCTTGGCGCAGACGAGCTGGCAGCCGCTGGCACTGAAATCGATCGTACGGCACGCGTGGCTGCACGGTGTCTCGGTACGCCGGTTCTCCGTCCAGGCCGCGGCCGCGGCCTGTGGGAGCAGCATGTCGGCGATCTTGTCGCGCTTCTGCTCGGTGGTCGAAACCAGTTCGCCATCCGCCATATTGATCGAACGCTCGGCGATCTCGAGGCTCAGCTCCTGGACGTCATCGGGGGTTTCGAGGTGCGGTCCCGGCGCAACCATTTCGTTGGCCGAGCCATGGCCGTGCATCAGGAAGAAGCACGCCGCGTTGAGACCGATCGCGACCTGAACCTGGACCTCGCCGTGGTAGCGGGTCTCGGCACGCGTGGTGGGGCCGGTCCAGCTTTCGCGCAGCATCTGCAGCGTGGTGGTTGGCAGGTGCGGCATGCCGTCCTCGCGCTTCGGCTTGGGCGGTCCACCCTTCTGCCGCTCGATATCGTCCTCGAGGATCGCGGTGAGCGCGGCGGCGTCGAGCACGCGCACACGGGTCGGCTCCGTCGTGTCGTCGCCCTCGAGCACCTTGAAGCTCGGCGGCGCGCTGCCGTCGAGGCGGATGACGATGTGGACCTCATCGGAGTGCGCATCGTCCAGCGACTGGAGCTGGCATGCCGAGCTCCACTCCGACAGCCGCTCGTAGAGCAGGTCGATGGTGCCGCGCTCGAAATTGTAGGGCGAGGCCAGCGCGACGAGCATCAGCCGCTTGTAGCTGTCGCCGATGGTCATGCGCCAGCCCTCGGAGAAATCCTCCGATTTCTGCTGTTCCAGCTTGCGCAACTCGGCGAGCGCGTAGGTGGCGTGGATCTCGCCCCACAGCCCTTCAGGGAACGGCACGTAGGTGCGGTAGGACTCGAGAACGATGCGCCCGAAGTAGTGCAACACCGCCTGCAGGGCGGTGACCAGCTGGCGTTGCCCGCCGCCACCGAACATGAAGCGTTTGCCGAGCAGGCCCTTGGCGATGATCTTGTAGGCGATGGCCGCCTCTGCGAGCAGCTCCTGGTTGAGCTGCACCAGCTTGGTGACCTTGTCTGGCAGCGGGTGGGCATGGCCCTGCGCGCCCTTGCTCAGGGCGCCACTGATGTAGTCGATCTGCGGACCGAGTGCCTCGAGGAGCAGCAGGCGACCTTTCTCGGGCAGTTGCTGGCGATTGGCATCGCGCAGCAGCGTGAAGACCTGGCGGGTGGTCTCCTGCAGGTTCGCCAGGGGCAGCCCCTCACGCCACTCCTGCAACGCCTTGGGCGTCAGCTCGACAGGCAGCTCCCCACGCTTGAGCTCGGGGATCCGCAGGGTCTCAATCAGCTTGGCTTGATCCATTTCCTGTCGCCAGGGGGCGTTCCCTTGTTGCGGCCATGGTCCCCGGAGTGGCGCTGCACTGACGCCGACCCCAGTCTCTAAAAGCTAGTCCATGCAGCTGAGCCAGGCAACAGCCCTGCCCGGGCCGATATCAGGGGATGCGCTCGAGGAAGCGGCGCGCCTCGACGGCGACCGCGCTTCCGGGATCGAGGTCGACGCAGGCCTGGAACGCGGTGCGGGCCGCATCGACCTGGCCAAGCTGCAGGCGCACAAAGCCCAGCGTCAACCAGATCCTCTGGAAACCGGCGTCCTTTCGGGTGCCCGACTCGAGCACCTGCAGCGCCTCGCCCGAGCGCCCCGCGTAGTGCAGAGCAAGGCCGAGATCGTTGTAGGTGTCGACGTCGTCGGGGGCCAGCTCGAGCAGCTTGCGGTAGGCCCCGACCGCCTCGCCGAAGCGCTTCTGGGTCAGCAGCTCGTCGGCCTGGTCGGCAAGCACGGCCGGGTCGTCGGAAAGCGTCATCGGCGGACGGGCCTGCGGGATCGCGATCGGCCGAGCCGCACCGCCACTCGCTTGCGTGGCTGCCGGTGCGGGCGTGGTGGCCTGCTCGAGATAGTAGGCGCGGGTCGCGGCGAACACCACGGCGCCGTAGACGATCAGGAACGCGACGCCGAGCAGCGCCTGGCGCAGGGTTGGCATCATGAATCGCCCGCGCCGTCGACGACCCGCACCCCGGCCTCACCACCGAGCAGCAGCAGGTTCGCTGGGCGCGCGGCGAACAGGCCGTTGGTGACGACCCCGACGATCTGGTTGAGGTCACGCTCGAGCGCGACCGGGTCGAGGATCTCGAGGTGGTGCACGTCCAGGATCAGGTTGCCGTTGTCGGTGACGAAGTCCTCGCGCAGCACCGGCTGGCCGCCGCGCTTGAGCAACTCGCGGGCGACGTAGCTGCGCGCCATCGGGATCACCTCGACCGGCAACGGGAAACTGCCGAGCACGTCGACCAGCTTCGAGTCGTCGGCGATGCAGACGAATTTCCGGCTCGCCGCGGCGACGATCTTCTCGCGGGTCAGGGCGCCACCGCCGCCCTTGATCAGGTGCAGGTGCCGGGTCGCTTCATCGGCGCCGTCGACGTACAGGCCGAGCTCGCCGCAGGCGTTGAGGTCGTAGACCGGAATACCGTGCCCCTTGAGCCGCGCGGTGCTCGCCTCGGAACTCGACACGGCGCCGTCTATCTTGCCCTTGACCTTCGCCAGCGCGTCGATGAAGTGGTTGACGGTCGAGCCGGTGCCGACGCCGATCGTGCTGCCGGCCTCGACGTGGTCGATCGCCGCCTCGGCGGCCAGGCGTTTCTTGCTGTCACTGTCCACGGCAGCTCCTGGTTGGGTGGCGCGGGGGGTCCCGATGATAGCGGGGCCGGTCTCCCGCCGCACCCCGGTGGCCGGTCAGCTGCCGGCGAGCTCGAGGATGCGTTGCCAGGTCGCCGTTTCGACCGGCATCACGGAGAGCCGGTTGCCCTTGCGCAGCAGCGCGAACTCACCGAGCTCCCCGGCGTGTTCACGCAGTTCCGCGAGCGTGACCATGGCCCTGAAGCGCTTTTTGAGACGCACGTCGACGAGATACCAGCGTGGATCGTCCAGGTCCGACTTCGGATCGTGGTATTTCGATTCGGGATCGAACTGGGTCGGGTCGGGGTAGCCCTCGCGGACGACCTCCATGATGCCGACGATGCCCGGCGGCTCGCAGTTGGAGTGGTAGAAGAAGGCCAGGTCGCCGCGCCGCATGGTGTCACGCATCATGTTGCGTGCCTGGTAGTTGCGCACGCCGTCCCACGGCTCGGTCTTCTTCGGCCGCGCGGCCAGGTCGTCGATGCCGAACACCGACGGCTCACTCTTCATCAGCCAGTAGTTCATCTCGCTCCTTCCCTGCGATCAGCGCGCAGCAACATGCCGCGCTCGGTGACCACGCCGTGCAGCGGCACGTCCCAGGACGCCGCATCGAGCCCGGCCACCTGCTGGAAAGCGTACCCGATGCCGAGCAATCGTGGCCGTCGCCAGGCACGCTGCCGCTGGTAGGCCAGCGTGCGGTCGAAGTAGCCGCCACCCATACCCAGCCGGTTGCCCTGCGCGTCGAACGCGACCAGCGGCAGCAGCAGCAGGTCGAGTTCGCGTGCCGGCAGCAGCTTGCGACGCGGCACATCCGGCTCTGGAATGCCGAAGCGGTTCGGTACGAAGCGCGTGTCCGGCGTGTGCGGGGCGAAGCGCAGGTGCGGCCACGGGCGGTCGATCAGCACCGGCAGGTAGCAGCGCCGGCCGCTGGCCCAGGCGCGCTCGACCAGGCGTGCCGGATCGAGTTCGCCGTCGCTGGCAAGGTAGGTGGCCAACCGCCGCGCGCGAGCGTAGTAGGGATGACCGGCCACCGCGCGGGCGAGGCCACGGGCGGCCAGGCGACGCGTGGTGGCATCGAGCGCACGCCGCCGTGCACGCAGCTCGCGGCGCAGCGCACCCCGGGCGGCCACGAGGTCGCGCGTCAACACACGCGCACCTCGCGGTGCGTCGTGTGAAGAACACGCGGTGGAAGGTGACACCCCCCGCCTGTGCCGTAGCCGGCTCGTGATCTTGAACCGGGCGGTTCAAGGGGGGACAGCCGTGGGCTCTCAGGCTTTCCGCTCGGTGGCGGACATGCACAACGATCCCGTATCGGACCGACCCCGGGTACTGCAATTAGGCTCAAGAGTTTCCTAAGCCGGCTTCGTACACCGCAGGGGGTGTCAGCAAATCGTGATCCCTCGCGACCGGTCGCGTAGGTGGCCGGTGCGCCTGCGAGAAGACCCAGGTGGCGCTTCAGAGTTCCATCTGCCGACCGTCGTTGAGGGCCGACTCGATCTTTTCCTGGATGCCACGGATGCGTCCGCTGAGCACGTCGTTGAGCTGATCCTTCTGCGCCCGATAGCCGAGCAGCTCATGGGCGATGTTCAGCGCCGCCATCACCGCCAGGCCGTCGCTGCCGAGCAGCTTGCCGCCCTTGCGGATCTCGCGCATCTTGCCGTCGAGGAAGTGCGCGGAGGCGATCAGCGAATCACGTTCCTGAGGGTCGCACGCAAAACGGTACTCCTTGTCGAGAATCGTGACCACCACCGAACTCTCGTCATCCTTCACGAACCCTGCTCCATCGAGTTGAGGTGCATGATCATCGCCTCGACGCGGTTGCGCGCGCGGTCGTTCTTCTCGAGCAGGTTGGCACGCTCCATCTGCAGGCCGCGCTGGCTGGCGCGCAGGGCGCGATTCTCCTCGCCAAGGCGCTCGCAGATCCGGATCAGCTCGTCGATCCGCGCCTCGAGTTTCTTGAGTTCCAGGTCAGCACTCTGCATGTCGGCATCCTCAGTATGCCGAATCACTATAGAACCCGGTTGACTTGCAGGTCAACGCGTTGCTGTCGACCTTTCAAGCTCGGTGCTAGCATACCCCGCAGCCTGCCGGAGCCCGCCATGCCGACCGATATGCCACCACCCGACCCGTCCGAGGTATCCGACGCCCTGGCTGCCTCTGGCGCGCCGCAAGGCACCGCCGATGCCCACGGCCTGCTGTGCGCGCTGCTCTGCGCCGACCCCGGCCTGGACGTCGCGGCATGGCTCGAGCGGCTCGGCGCCAGCACGACGACAGGCGGTCCCGCGCTCGACGACCTGCATGCCCACACCCGCGCGCAGCTGATCGGCGAGGGCTTCGATCTCGCTCCTTGGCTGCCCGACGACAACGAGCCGCTCGAGGCGCGAGTGCAGGCGCTGGGCGAGTGGTGCCAGGGGTTCCTCGGTGGGCTGGGACTTTCCGGGGTCGACCCCGACCGGCTCGTCGACGATGCCGCCGAGTTCGTGCACGACCTGGCCACCATCGCCCACGCGACGCTTGGCAGCGGTGCCAACATCGAGGGGGCGGAACGCGACTTCACCGAGCTGGTCGAATTCCTGCGCATCGGCACCTACCTGGTACGCGATGCGCTGCAAACGCCCTCCATGCCCGGGAAACCCTCATGAACGCTCGCGAACACGCCCGCCGACGCCGACAGCTGATGCAGCAGATGGGCGAGGGTGGCATCGCGATCCTGCCCGCCGCGCCCGAACGGCAACGCAACCGCGACGTCGACTACCCCTACCGCCAGCACAGCGACTTCCTCTACCTGACCGGGTTCCCCGAGCCCGAAGCGGTCGCGGTGCTGTTGCCCGGGCGCCCGCAGGGCGAATACCTGCTGTTCTGCCGCGAGCGCAACGCCGAGATGGAGACCTGGCACGGGCGGCGCGCCGGCCTCGAGGGGGCCTGCGTTCGATACGGCGCCGACGACGCGTTCCCGATCACCGACCTCGACGACATCCTCCCGGGCCTGCTCGAGAACACGGAAAGGGTCTACGCCACCATGGGCCACGACCCGGCCTTCGACCGCCGCCTGCTCGACTGGATCAACCGCGTGCGCGACAAGGCGCGTGCCGGCGTCACCGCGCCGGTCGAGTTCATCGACCTCGATCACCTGCTGCACGAGATGCGCCTGATCAAGAGCCCGGCGGAACTGAAACTGATGCGCCGCGCCGCGGAGATCTCGGCCGCGGCCCACGTGCGCGCGATACGCGCCTGCCGACCCGGCAAGACCGAGCTCGACCTCGAGGCCGAACTGCACTACGCGTTCGCCAGCGGCGGCGCGCGCCACGCCGCTTACCCGTCGATCGTCGGCAGCGGCGCCAACGCCTGCATCCTGCACTACACGGAGAACAGCGCCCGCCTGCGACGCGGCGACCTGGTGCTGATCGACGCTGGCGCCGAGGTCGAGGGCTACGCGGCCGACATCACGCGCACCTTCCCGGTCGGCACGCGCTACAACCGGGCACAGCGCGCGATCTACGAGCTGGTGCTCGAGGCCCAGCACGCCGCCATCGCGGCCGTGCGCCCGGGCAACACCTGGAATGCACCGCACGATGCGGCTGTCGAGGTGCTCGCCGAGGGCCTCGTCGCGCTCGGCCTGCTCAAGGGCCGCCCACGGACCGTGATCAGCAAGGGCACCTACCGACGCTTCTACATGCACCGCACCGGCCACTGGCTCGGCCTCGACGTCCACGACGTTGGTGACTACAAGGTCGGCGGCGAGTGGCGGCTGCTGGAGCCGGGCATGACATTGACCGTCGAACCCGGCCTCTACCTGCCCGCCGGCGAGAAGGGCGTCGGCCCGCGCTGGGCCGACATCGGGGTACGCATCGAGGACGACGTGCTCGTCACGCCCGACGGACACGAGGTGCTGACCTCTGCGACGCCGAAAACCATCCGCGAAATCGAGGCATTACGTAGGGCTAATTGATATTTCTCAAAATAAAAAATAATTACAACAGGCCCTTGCAATACAAATGAGAATGATTATCATTTAGATCAGCGAGGGAAGGACGCTTCTCTCCCGTTTGGGACCGGGCCCTTGGCCCGGCAGTGATACAACCGATACCGGTCCCGCCACCGCATCCACCAGGTGCCGGCGGGTCGAGGAGCCTGCATCCATGAAACCGTTCAGGACCCTGTTCGCCGTCGCCGTGCTCGCACTGGTCACCGCGACGCCTCCGGCCTTCGCTGCCGGGGAGGTGAACCTCTATTCGGCGCGCAAGGAGGAGCTGATCAAGCCGCTGCTCGACCGCTTCACGGCCGACACCGGGATCAAGGTCAACCTGGTTACCGGCAAGGCCGACGCGCTGCTCAAGCGGCTCGAGAGCGAGGGTCGCAACACCCCCGCCGACCTGCTGTTGACCACCGACGCGGGGCGCCTCTACCGCGCCTACGAGGCCGGCCTGCTGCAGCCGGTGCGCTCCGATACCCTGGAGCGCGCGGTCCCGGCCATCTACCGTGACCCGGAGGGCCACTGGTTCGGCGTCTCGGTGCGTGCGCGCGTGCTGATGTTCGCCAGCGATCGCCTCGACCCCGCCGGACTGTCGACCTACGAGGACCTCGCAGACGAACGCTGGAAGGGGCGCATCTGCATCCGCTCCTCCAACAACATCTACAACCAGTCGCTGGTCGCCAGCCTGATCGTCGCGCACGGCGAGGCCGAGACCGAGGCGTGGGCCAAGGGGCTGATCGCCAACCTGGCGCGCCCACCCAAGGGCGGTGACCGTGACCAGATCAAGGCGGTCGCCGCCGGCCAGTGCGACGTTGCCGTCGCCAACACCTACTACCTCGGCACCATGCTCAACAGCAGCGACCCGGCACAGCGCGAGGCGGCGGCGAAGATCTCGGTGTTCTGGCCCAACCAGGCCGACCGCGGCAGCCATGTCAACGTCAGCGGCGCCGGCGTCACCCGCCAC
>JAACFL010000062.1 GCA_009937385.1 Gammaproteobacteria bacterium
TCAGCCGGCCCGCGTTCCCGCGCAACCGGCTGAATTCTTGTGAGCTTTGGGATGCGAACCGGAGATCGTCTCCGTATCGCTGACTACTTGGCGGAGAGGGAGGGATTCGAACCCTCGATACGTTGCCGTATACACACTTTCCAGGCGTGCGCCTTCGACCACTCGGCCACCTCTCCGAAGGGCGCACAGGGTAATCGACAAGCCCCGGATTCGCAAGGAAAACGGGGCTAAGACCAGGGTCTGTCTAGGCCTTGCCCTTGCAATCCAGAGGTGCGCTCCGGTCGGCCGCGTATTCAAGCATGGAGGCGTCGTAGAGGCGCACGTCCTCGAAGCCAAGTGAGCGCAGCGCCAGGTAGCTCTGTGAGGCGCGGTGGCCGGAGCGGCAGTAGGTGATGACCGGCTTTGTCTTGTCGGTGACGCCGGCCGCTTCGAGTGAGGACATCAACTCGGGGACCGGGGCGGGCTTGAAGCCGTTATCGAACTGCACGGCCTGGTCCCAAGACCAGAGCTTCGCGCCGGGGATGTGGCCGCTGCGCTTGTTGCGCGGGTCGCAGTTGTATTCCTCAGGGGTACGCACGTCGAGGATGGCTGCAGAACCCGCGCTGGAGGCTTCCTTGACTGCAGCAAGATCGGCCACGTTGGCCCGGCCCGCCCCCCCCTTCGGCGTGTAGGTGACCCGCCGCGGTTCGTTTGGCTTGGCCTCGACCTTCCGCCCGCTCTGGATCCAGTCGACCAGTCCGCCCTCGAGCACCGAAACTTTTTCGTGGCCGATGCGCTCGAGCTCCCAGAACAGCCGGCCGGCGTTCAGACCACCCATGTCGTCGTAGACCACCACGTGCTTGTCGGCGTCGATGCCAAAGAAACCAAGCACCTGGTACAGGCGCTGATCGGGCACGCGCAGTGTGACGCCGCTGCGCTGCCGCTGCACCAGCGCGCCGAACGGCATGTAGACCGCACCGGGGATATGAAAGCGCTGGTACTGGGTCTGGTCGGTGGCCATGTCGACCAGCACGATCGACGGATCGTCGAGGCGCTGTTCCAGCCAAGCGGCATCGACGTAGACGGGCGTGGCCTGCGCGGGCATCAGCCAGGCCAGGAAAAGCAGGGCGCCGAAGAGTGTGATGGGGGTGCGTTTCATGCTGTTCGCCTCGTGATCGGTGCGGAGAACGGGGATTTTCCAGCCCCGGCAACTCTGGATGACTGATGGACCGGTAAAACCGCAATCAAGTTCCGGATTCTCGGCTCAACTCGCGGCAAGGAAATCGCGCACGCCGGTCAGGAACATCTGCACCGCGATGGTGGTGAGCAGCATGCCCATCAACCGCTGCACCGCCAGCAGACCGCGCTCGCCGAGCAGCCGGTGCAGCGGGTTGCACAGCAGCAAGACTGCGGCGGTAATCGCACAGGAGACCGTGATCGCGATAGTCCACTCGACAAAGCGTTCGGGTTCTCGGGTCACCATCAGCAGCACGGTGGCCATCGCCGAGGGCCCGGCGATCAGCGGCGTGGCCAGCGGTACCACCAGCGGCTCGCCGGCCGGCAGGTCGCTGAACATGCTCGTGCCGGTCGGGAAGATCATCTTGATCGCGATCAGGAACAGGATGATGCCGCCGGCGATCGACAGCGACGGCTCCTCGAGCCGCAGCACCGACATCAGTCCGGGGCCCACCGCGAGGAACAGCAGCAGGATGCCGAATGCGATCAGCGACTCGCGCAGGATGATCACCCGCCGCCGCTCGCGCGGTATGTCGCGCAGCACGGCGAGGAACGACGGGACGTTGCCGAGCGGGTCCATGACCAGCAGCAGCGTGATGATGGCGGAGAGCATCGTCACGCGGCGCCGCTCCCGATCCGGCGGTGGGCGAGCGCCGGGAACGTGCGGCGCGTGCGCTGTAGCAACACGTGGTCGCATTCTCCGACCACGACCGTCTCGCCGAGCCCGGCACGCTCGAGCACCGTGCCCCACGGGTCGATCACCATGCTCTCGCCGTGGGTCGCACGGTCGCCCGGGTGGTCGCCGCCCTGCGCCGCCGCCACGACGTAACAGAGGTTCTCGACGGCCCGGGCGCGCAGCAGCACCTCCCAGTGGGCGCGCCCGGTGGTCGCGGTGAACGCGGCCGGCAGTGCGAGCAGCTCCATGCCGTCGTCGAGCATGGCGCGGAACAGCTCGGGGAAGCGCAGGTCGTAGCAGACCGACAGGCCGAGGCGGCCGAGTGGCGTGTCGACCACCACCGGCGTGTCGCCAGGCGCGATGGTCTCCGACTCGGCATAGGCCTCGCCGGTCGCGGCGACCTCGACGTCGAACAGGTGGATCTTGTCGTAGCGCGCGACGCGCTGGCCATGCTCGTTGTACAGCAGGCAGGCGGCACGCACCCGGCCCGGGTCGTCGGTCGCCATCGGCAACGTCCCACCGACCAGCCAGACACTGTGACGCGCGGCGGTCTCGGCGAGGAACGCCTGCAGTGGGCCGTCGCCATCGGCCTCGGCGTGCGCGAGCTTATCCTCTTCCCGATGGCCCATCAGCGCGAAGTTCTCGGGCAGCACGACGAGCCGTGCGCCGCGTTCGGCCGCCTGGCCGATCAGCCGTGTCGCGGCGGCGAGGTTGGCCCCGACGTCGGCACCGGAGACCATCTGCACCGCGGCGAGCGCAGCGCGCGCCACGTCGTTCAAGGCTCCACCGTCAGTTGCAGCTGGTCGTCGCGCACGCCGCCCGGCTCGGTCTGGATGCGCACCGACGGGATGCCGAGCGAGACCAGCCAGCCGCGCAACTCCTCGGCCCAGAGCTGGCCGGTCTCGCCGCCGGGATGGCGGATCACCAGCCGGCTGCTCTCCTCGCGGAACATCAGCGTGTCGACCGCGGCGCGCAGCGCCGGCTCGGCCAGCACCGCTTCGCCGCTGCGTGGTGCGGCCCAGAACTCGGCGTCGATGATCCACGGGCCGTCGGCGGCCCGGACCGGCGAAAAGAGCAGCAACAGCAGGGGCAAGAGACGCATCATGGGGCGCAGCATAGCGGCAACGGCGAGCGGTCGCGACCGCGAGGGGAACCGTTCGCGCGCCTCTCGGTCCACCCGTTGAATGCCCATGGCAGTCCGCTCCACGAAGGGGTGGTGAACGTTATCCTCTGCCGGCTACCTATACTCCTGAGCGAGACCTCACCACCACGCCGAATCGCGTGACCTCGAGCAACCGGACCCTGCGGGGCCACCGCCCAGACACGCGGACATGACCGACCACGACATCCAGCAGAATCCTGAGGCTCAGAGCACCACCGCGGCGTCGCGGCGCAAGCGACGTCTACGGCGCTGGGCGACGGGCATGATGATCGCCTTGACCCTCTACGCGGCAGCCGGATTCCTGCTGGCGCCCCACCTCGTGCAACGCTACGTGCCGCAGTTCGCATCCGAGCAGCTGCAGCGCGAGGCCGAGATCGGCGAGGTCCGGATCAACCCGTTCCTGCTGACCTTCGATGCCCGTGACTTCGCCTTCCGCGAGGCCGATGGCCGGCCGATCCTCGCGCTGAGCCGCCTGTTCGTCGACCTGGAGGTCAAGAGCCTGTTCCGCTGGGCCTGGACGCTGGCCGAGATTCGCTTAGAGGCCCCCGACCTGCACCTGGTGCTCGGCGATGACGCACGGCTGAACCTGGCCCGCCTCGCGGATGCGTTCCCCGTGGAGACGTCCCCCGAACCGGCGGACGAACCGGGTCCACCGCCACGCCTCATCCTCGAAAAGGTGGTGCTGCAGCAGGGGACGCTGACGTTCACCGACGAGACCGTGCCCGAAACGGCGCGCCTCGTGGCAACGCCCCTGAACCTCGAGCTTCGCGACATATCGACGCTGCCGGAACGGCGTGGCCCCTACGGACTGCGCGCCCGGTTGCCGGGCGGCGGAGAAGTGACCTGGGAAGGCGAGCTGGCGCTCAATCCGATCGCCTCGAACGGCACGCTGCGCGTCGCCGACCTGCAGCTGGCTGGAATCTGGCCGCTGCTCCACGCCCCACCGCACCTGGCCGAACCCGGAGGCGAAATCGACCTCGATCTCACCTACCGCCTCGCCTACGAGGAGGGTGAGACCTGGGCGCTGCACCTCGACGCGCTCTCGCTCGAGGGCTCTGACCTCGGCTTCCAGGACACCCTCCGCGCGACCCCGATCGCGTTCGGCATCGGCTTTGCCCGTTTCGGATTGCGTGCCGGCGCGCGCTTCGGCGGGCTCGACCCGGAACTGGAAATCGACGGCATCGAGGCCACGTTGCAGGAGGTGACGGGCGTCGAGACGGGCGGCGATCCGCTGCTTCGGCTCGAGTCGGTCGAACTCGACGAGGGGCTTCTTAATCTAGCCGAACGCTCGATCGCGATCCCGCGACTCGCGGTGCGTGGCGGCCGTGTATCCGGTGCCGTCGACGCCGACGGCACGCTGAACTGGACCGCGCCACCACCCGGCAGCCAGGCCGACGCCGGTTCTGCGCCGGGCGATGCCGAAAACGGCATGCCGTGGGCCGTGGACCTCGCATCCGTCACGGTCGATGGTGTCGGCATCGACTTCAGCGACGCGAGCCGGGTCACGCCGATGGAGCTGGCCGTCGGGTCGACGGGCATCGCATTACGGGTCCATGCCGAGTTAGGCGGAGGAACGCCCCGCCTGCTCGCCGAGGAGATCGCCATCGAGCTCGGCGAGGTGGCACTGGCGGAACAGGACGGGGCCCCGGTCCTCGACATCGAGACGATCAGCCTCGGGGGCGGCCGCCTCGACCTCGAGGCTCGCCACATCGACGTTGCCCGGATTCATCTCGAGCGTGGCGCGACGCGACTCAATCGCGAGGCCGACGGCACGGTGCGCGAGATGGCCGCGCTGTCGACGCGCGACCGGGGCAAACTGCGCCGCGAGCTCGCTTCGGCCCTGGCCTCGGCCGAGGCCGAGGGCGACCCCTGGCGGTACGCCATCGACGAGGTTGCGTTCGCCGAGTTCGCCGTCTCCTACGCCGATGCGGTCAGCGACCCGGTGGTGGCGTTCGACTTCGACGCCATCGACCTCAGGCTGACCGATCTCAGCAACGATGGCGCCACGCCGCTGCGCTACGACGGCCGACTGCGGGTGCGCCAGGGTGGTGGCGCCAGGGTCACCGGCAGCGTCACCCAGAGCGGCGAAACCGCCAACGCCGAAATCGAACTCGAACAACTCGCACTGGCTCCGCTCGCCCCGCTGCTCGCCCGGATCGCCGCGCTCGAACTCGACTCAGGCACGCTGTCGAGCAAGGTCATGCTCGACTATGCCGCGTCCGGCAAGGGCCCGAGACTCCAGGCCAAGGGCGATCTCTCGCTGCGCGATCTGCTTGTCCGCGAGAAGATCAGCGGCGACCGCTTCCTGGCGTGGAAGGCCCTTGAGGCCGACGGCGTCGCACTGCAGCTCGGACCGGACGCCCTGGCCGTCAGCGAAATACGCCTGTCCGGGCCGGGTGCGAAGATCGTCGTCTTCGAAGACCGGACCGTGAACCTGGTCCGGGTGTTCACCGACCAGGAGAACGCTGCGGCACCATCCACCGAGCCGCCCCCCGATACCGACGAGGCCGCCTTCCCGGTGAGCGTCAAGCGCATCCGTGTCGATGACGGCGAGGTGGACTTCGCCGACCTGAGCCTCGTGCTGCCGTTCGCAACGCGTATCGAGGCCCTCGGCGGCGACATCACCGGTCTCGCGCCCGGGCCGCAGGCGCGGGCCACGCTCGCGCTCGAGGGCCAGGTCGGCGAGTACGGGCAGGCGACCGTCAACGGCAGCCTCGCGCCCTTCGCGCCCAAGGCCTTCGCCGACGTGACCGTCGCGTTCAGCAATGTCGAGATGTCACCCCTGTCGGCCTACACGGCGACCTTCGCCGGCCGCAAGATCGCCTCGGGCAAGCTCGACCTCAACCTCGAGTACAAGCTCGAACAGAGCGAACTGCTTGGTGACAACACGATCGCGCTGCGCGAGTTCACGCTCGGCGAACGCATCGAGAGCCCGGACGCCGCCGACCTGCCGCTCGACCTTGCCGTCGCGCTGCTCAGCGACAGCTCAGGCAAGATCGAGGCGGTGCTGCCGGTGCGCGGCAACGTCGATCACCCCGAGTTCAGCTACGGCGGCCTGGTCGGCCAGGCGATCGCCAACCTGATCGCCAAGATCGTCACCGCCCCGTTCCGCGCCCTCGGCGCGGCGCTGGGCCACGAGGCCAGCGACCACGACACGGTGCTGTTCAATGCCGGGCACAGCAGCATCGCACCACCCGAACGGGAGAAGCTGGCCAGGGTCGCCGAAGCGCTGGCAGCGCGCCCGCAGCTGGCCCTGACGATCACCGGGGCCTACGACCCGGCCGTGGATGGCCCCGCTCTCGGGAAGCGCGACCTGGCCCTGGCTCTGGCCGCCGCACTCGACGAGGCGGTCGCGACCGGTGACGATCCGCCACCGCCCGACTTCGCCGGCGCCGCGACCCAGCTCGCGCTGGAGAAGCTCGCGGTGGAGCGCGCCGGCAAGGCGGCCGTCGACGCGTTCGCGACGAGTCACGGCAAGGAGGCGGGCCGCGCGGTGGCGCGGGTCAACCCGGTTGCCGGCCGGCTCGGGCGGGCGAGCACCGACGCGGCCTTCTATGCCGCGCTGTTCGATCACCTGGTGAAGCTGGCACCGCAGCCCGAGGACCGGCTGGTCGAGCTCGGCCAGCAGCGCACCGCAGCGATCGCCGAGGTGCTCGCTGGGCAGTCCAGGCTCGACGCGGCACGCCTGACCCGGGCCAAGCCCGCGAAAACCGAAGCGCAAGAAAACGCGGTGCCGGTCGCGCTCGAACTGGGCGTACACGGCAGCGGCTGAGCCGGCCAGGAGTCAGCGATTCTCGGTGTCCGGGGGTGCGTCGCCCTGTTCCGCCTCGCTGGTGATGCGTTCGATCTCCGGCGCCTCCCAGGGCCCGGTGATGCGGTATTGCGCAGCGGCGACCTTCCCGAGTTCCTCGGCAAAGACCTCGTTGAACAGCAGCAGCGCGGCACCGACCACCGGTCCGGCGAGCAGCGTGCCGGCGATCGGCAAGGCCCCGGAGACCCGAGGCAGCACGGTCATCACCTGGTCGTAGTCGCGTGCCACGAGCCCGGTCCGGCCCATGATGTTGATGGTGCCCAGCGTGCTCTCGATCAGCAGGTCGTTGGTGAACGCGTCCCCGCTGGCGAAGACGAAGCTTCCCGAGATCGAATCGAAGCTCATGCCCTCTTCGACGAGGTCGCTGAAATCGAGCGTGAGCCTGCGGCCGAGGGTGCGCAAGTTGACCAGGCTGAGCAGCCGCCCGGCACCGGGATTGACCTCGGTCAGCACGCCGTCGAGCATGCGTCCCCGCAGCGTTCCGACGAGGCCCGCCATGCTCATGTGGTGCGGCGCGCCCGACCAGCCCAGGTTGGCATTGAAGTGGGTCTCGCGGACGTCGACACCCGCCTCGCCGTACAGGGCGCTGGCGAGGCGGTTGAAGTTGGTGCTGTCCAGGGCCAGGTCGAGCGAGGTGGTGGACCGATCCACGCCCATTTCCCAGCGTCCGCTGCCCGTGACGATCCACTCGGGGTGATCGAGAACGATCCGGCTGACGCGCAGTCCCTCGTCGACCGGGCTCGCTTGCAGGTTCAGGGTGCCGAAATCGCGGTCGTTGACCACCAGGTTGTCGATCGTCAGGTTCATCCCCGGAAGCGTGCGTGGATCCGGACCGGTCGGAACGGGCTCGGGCTCGGCGGCAGGCGCCGCGTCCTCGGGAGACTCGAGCGAGTAGTCGACGGTGACGCGCTCGAAACGGGCCTCGACCGGTCGGTCGCGCCCTACGAGCCGTGGCACCTCGATGGTGCCGCTGGCCTCGCGGCTCGCCAGCGCGATCCGCCAGGCGTCCGAATCACCGGCGATCCGGGCCTCGACCTCGTGCAGTACCGCCTCCTCGCCCAGCGGAACGCTGCCGAAACGGGCGTCGATCTGCATCGGAGGGGCCGCCACAGTTGGCTCGGCGTGCCCTTCGAACTCCGCTGCAACCGCCCGCCACTCGTCTAGGAACAGCCGCTCCCCGCGCAGGTCGGCCCGCCAGACCGGGGTGTCGGGCAGCGTGGCCGGGCCGCTGCCGATCCCCAGGGCGGCACGTGGCACACGCAGCCCCGCATCCGAGGGCTCGAGTTCGGCGACCAGGGACAGGGCTCCGTAGGCGACCTCCAGCAGCGGGTTTCCATCGCCCGGCAAGCGTGCCTCGAGCAGCAGCGGTTTGTGCTCCGACGCGGTCTTGCCCAACGGCGGGGGCAGCACGATCTCGAGACCCTCCAGGTCGCTGGTGGAGCGAATGCTGACTTCGTCGACGTGACCGTCTTCGGACTCCCGCACGCCGACGACCGTCTCCCAGGCGAGTTCCCCGACCAGCCGAGACGCCGTGGCGGGGGGCAGGAACGCTGCGAACTGGGCCTCGCCAGCGCGCCCGCGAGCGGTGATGCGCGGCCCGCGGCGACCTGCCCCGGGATCGTCGGGCACCTGCACGTCGACCTCGGCCGACATCCCGTGCCAATCGGCGGTCAGGCCGCGTCCGACCAGGCTGTCGTTGTCGAACGCGAGACGGCCCCGACCCTTCTCCACCCGGATTCCGAAGTCCGGCAGGTCGAGGATGGTGTCGGCAAGGTCGATCGTGCCGTCGACCCCGGTGTCGCCGCTGTCCAGTTCGATGTCGAGATCGAGACCCAGGTCGAGTCGCCCGCTGGCATCGGCCACCGCGAGGTAGTCGCCGAAACGCTCGCGCAACGGGCTCTCGCGCAGGTAACGCAGTCCGGCACCGGCGTCCCCGCTGACCGACCCGTCGATGCGCAGCATCGCCGGTTCCGCGGTCAGGTCCGGCGCAACGGCGACGGTTGGGCCGAGCGCGGCGCCGAGAATGCGCCCTTCGTGCGCCTCGATGTGCATGCCGCGGCCATCGAAGGTGGTCCACGCCCCGAGGCCGTCGATGCGTGGCCAGCCCTCGAGGTAGTCGAGGGTCATCCCGTCGACCAGGAAGCGGACCTGGAACCGCCCGTCATGGTCGTCGAACGGGAAGCGGTCGAGCGCTCCGTGCAGCAGCATGCCGCCCTCGACCACCCGTCCCGAGACCAGTGCATGGTCCAGCCACGCGACCACCTCGTCGGACATGATGCCGACCGGCAGGTAGCGCCACGCCTCGGAGGCGTCGCCGTCACGGTAGCCCACCTCGAGATCGACGAACGGCGCGCCGCCAGCGTCGGGCAGGACGGCGTCGAGCCGCGTAACCGTGCGGATGTGTGCGTTGTCGAGTTCCAGCGCCTCGGAGTGCAGCCGCCAGCCCGCAGCCTCGCGCGAGACCCGCACCTGGCCGGCGACGCGGTCGCCCTCGAGAGGCTCGCGGAACAGCCACGGCAGGGTGACAACCGTGTTGCGGCCGAACAGCGTGCCGAGCCCACCCTCCGGGCCGACGTCGAATTCGACGCGCAACCCCTGGATGCCCGGCCACTTCTTCCACGCATCGAGCCTGAGGTCCCAGAGCTCGCCGACCAGGCGCCAGTCGGCCACCCGATCGCCGCTGGCACCCTGCCAGCGGCCGCGCAGGTCGTAGAGCTGCCCGCGCGGTGCGAGTGCGTCGACCTGGGCCGCACGCTCTTCCGAGAGCCAGCCACCGGCGAGCGCCAGCTGCTGCAGGATCCCGACATCGATCGAGGCCAGGCCGGCCTCGACCACCGGGACGCCCTCTTCACTGGCATAGCGCACGCCCGCCGGCCCGGTGCGGAAACGGCCACCACCGACCGGCTCGACCTCGACGCCGTCGATGGCCAACTCCCAGCCGTTGTCCTCGGGATGCCAGTCGAATCGGGTGGCGATCCGCTCGATGCCGAGCAGCTGGGCCTCGCCCGGGGTGCTGACGGCCGCCTCCCCGGTGATGTGTTGCACCTGCCCACCGCGCAGTTCGCCCCACAGTTCGAAGTCGGTGATCCCAGGCAGGCCGAGCTCGGCATCGAGCGGCATCAGGTTGGCGGTGCTGCCCGGAAACGCCTGCTCGGCGAGCAGGGCCACACCGCGCCACAACACCCGTTGACCACGCAGGTAGAGGCTGCCGCGCCACGCCTCAGGCGACCCGGCCGCGCCGTCGAGTTCGGCGGCCAGGTCGATGGCGCCATCGCCCGCCCGGGTATCGAGGTGCACCGCGAGGGTGTGGCGTCCTCCCACGTTGCGTGCGCGCAGCGAGAAACCGTTCAGTTGCGCCTGGTCGGTCGTCGGGTCGTGCCACAGGAGCTGGCCGGACGTGACTTCGACCAGGCGCTGCCCGAGCAACCACGGCAGGAACCAGCCGAAATCGTCCGTTGCGGTGGCGGACTGCACATCCGGCAGCGGTGGCGCCGGGTCGGCGGTCGCTGCGAACACATCGCCGAACAGGCTTACCTCAAGGCCGTCTATATGCAACTCGCTGAGCCTTGGCACGCCGTCCAGGAGCGACGCCAGGGGGTCGAGACTGACGAAGGCGCGGTCGAACTCGGCCCGCGACTGGCCACTCGAGTCGAGCAGCGCGACGTCGTCGAGCACCACGGTCAGGTCGAGGCCGGGCCAGTGCGCGTTGACCGCGCCGATGCGCACCGTCTCACCGAGCGCCTGTGAGAACCACGCCTCGATGTGCGGCTTGAAGACGTCCGCGTGGGGCAGCGCCAGGCGCGCGATGATCAGCAGCAGCGCGAGCGCCGAGACCAGCGCCGCAAACAGCTCGGCGACGAACCAGAAGAGGTGGCGCAGGCGGGGGTCTAGGTCGTTCACTGGAGGGGTCGGCGTCCAGGGATGGCCGCCCTCCCTTACATCAGCACCACGTCGAACTGCTCCTGGGTGTAGAGCTGCTCAACCTGGAACTTGATCGGCTTGCCGATGAACGCCTCGAGCTCGGCGAGGCTGGTCGACTCCTCGTCTAGCAACAGGTCGACGACTTCCTGCGATGCGAGCACCAGGAACTGGCGCGGCGCGAACTGGCGTTCCGCACGCAGGATCTCGCGGAACGCCTCGTAGCAGACCGTCTCCGGGGTCTTCATCTGCCCCTTGCCGTTGCAGGTCGGGCACGGCTCGCACAGCACGTGGCCGAGGCTCTCGCGGGTACGCTTGCGGGTCATCTCGACCAGGCCGAGCGGTGAGACCTCGCCGAGCTGGCACTTCGAACCGCTGCGTTCCAGGCTGGATTCCAGGGCCTGCAGCACCTGGATTTTGTGCTCCTCATCGTTCATGTCGATGAAGTCGAGGATGATGATGCCGCCGAGGTTGCGCAGCCGGAGCTGGCGCGCGATCGCCTGGGTCGCCTCGAGGTTGGTCTTGAAGATCGTCTCCTCGAGGTTGGTGTGGCCGACGTAGCCACCGGTGTTGACGTCGATGGTGGTCATCGCCTCGGTCTGGTCGATGACCAGGTAGCCGCCCGACTTGAGCGGCACCTTGCGCTCCAGGGCGCGCTGGATCTCGTCCTCGACCGAGTAGAGGTCGAACAGCGGCCGCTCACCAGGGTAGTACTCGATGCGCTCGACCACCTCGGGGATGAACGCGGTGGCGAACTCGACCGCACGCTGATAGGTCTCGCGCGAGTCGATGCGGATGCGCTCGATGTCGCCTCCGACCAGGTCGCGCAGCGAGCGCAACGCCAGCGGCAGGTCCTCGTGCACCAGCGCGCCGGCGCTCGCACTGCGTTCGCGCTCGCCGATCGAGTCCCAGAGCTTCTTCAGGAAACGCATGTCGGCACGCAGCGCATCGGCACTCGCGCCCTCCGCCGCGGTGCGCACGATGTAGCCGCCACCGCCCTCGCGGTCGCTCCACTGCAGGACGATCTCGCGCAACCGCTCGCGCTCGGCCTCGTCCTCGAT
>JAACFL010000263.1 GCA_009937385.1 Gammaproteobacteria bacterium
CCGAACAGCTCCTTGAGCTCCCCGAGCCGTTCGTCGAGCTGCGCCGCAAGCTCGCCACGTTCCCGTTCGTTCTCCTCGAAGGCCCGTTCGAGTTCCCCGCTGCGCGCCTCCTCGGCGGTGACCGCCGAACGAACCCGGCCCAGGAGGGCCGCCTGCTCGTCACGCGCGGCGCGGAATGCCGCTTCGCGCCGCTCGGCAGAGGCGCGATCCTCCCGGCGCCCCTCCCGGACCTGTTCGAGCAGACGATCGAGCGAGAGCAGCTCCTCGGCGACCGCCGCTCTGGGCCCGAGTGAGGCCGCCAGCGCGACCAGCAACAAGGCTGTCGTCCGCAGGCCGCTCAAGGCGTCACCCCCGGCGCCGGCAGCGGCAGCACCAGCAGGTCGGGCGCGACCTGCTTGCGCGCCAGGCGCAAACCGTGACCCAGCGCGGCCCGATAGCGGCCCACGTCGAGCGCCACCCAGCCCCCCGCGATGGGGTCCCAGGCAGCGGCACGACCGCCGTCGGGGGTCAGGTAGTAGAGGCCGATCCGCCCGATGCGCAGCAGGTCGACTTCACGTGCTTGCCCTTCGATCGTGACGGTATCGCGGTAGGCCTCGATGGTCCGACCGTACTCGTTCTCGACCTGGTAGGCCTCGAACACCTTGCGAAACTTCTCGGCGACGGTGATTCCACCGTCGTCCAGCAGGGCGCGCAGCCGGGCCACCCGCGCCTGCCGCTCTTCCGGCAGGAACGGCACATCGAGGTCGATGAATGCCTCGAGCGTTTCGATCATCCGCACCAGCAACGGCACCACCTGCCGCTCGAGCTGCGCGACCCGTTCGATCGAGGCCTGGAGCTCGGTGATCTCGGTCCGCTGCCCTGCGACCTGCCTGTCGAGCAGCTCGTTGTAGACCCGCAGGCCGTCGAGTTCACGGGTTGCCTGGCGGTACTCGAGCAGCAGCCGCTCGGTCTCCTCGCTGGCCGCGTCGATGCGCTGCTGTGATGCCGCCCCCTCGGCCGTGCGCCGTTCACCTTCGTCAACCAGGCGTTCGAGGGTCTCCTGGGCGTGCCCGGGCTGGAGGGGCAGCAGCCACAGCAGGCCGCATACGACGAGCGCGGGGCGCACGCCCCGGAGCCGTCGTGCTGGCATGCTCACTCGCATGCGCCTTGCAGCCGGGAGTGGGTCATCGGCAAGCGGGCTGGGTGCATCTGGACCGATCGTGGGCTCACGACCATGCTGGCGGCTTCGGGGTGCTTCTGCCAGAGGGTTGGCAACACGGGTCGGTGTGATGCGCTGCGGATCGCGTCGTAACGATCATTTGACACCTGTGCGGGTCAGGAATGGGTCTGGAGAATTTAGTCCATGCCCGTCGAGCGCGTTGAAATGCGCATCACGCGACCTCGGCGGAGGTCCCGGAAAATCACATATACGTATTGAAATTATGTGTTTAACCAACATTCGCCAACCCTAACCCAGATCAAGAAGCAATCGACACCCGGTGGTCTATATTGGTGCATACCCCAGCCTTAGACCATTCCAATTACGAAGCTGGGCGTTGACCACCAAGGAGCAAGTGCATGGCTAATCTGAAGCCCCTGATGAAGGGCGCGCTGGCGGCGTCCGTCGTGTTTGGCCTGAGCCACACGGCCGTGGCCCAGAACCTCGAGAAACTCAAGCAGATGAAGGTCGCCACCACCGACCTGAACATCCCGGTCGTACCACAGACCGGCAGCAACGCCGACGCGATCCGCGAGAATCTCAAGCGCGTCAAGATGCCACCCGGGTTCAAGATCGACCTGTTTGCCATCGTCCCGGACGCGCGGCACATGGCGGTGGCGCCCAGCACCAACATGCTGTTCGTCGGCACCCGCAAGACCACGGTCTGGGCCGTGACCGACCGCAACAGCGACGGAGCCGCCGACGAGGTGAAGTCATTCGCCCCCTCGCTTAACTTCACCAACCCGAACGGCGTCTGCTGGACCAAGGACGGCTTCCTGATCGTGGCCGAGCACAACCGCGTGCTCAATTTCCCGGCCGCCGAGTTCTTCTACGAGGGCCCGGACGTCGCCGTGATCGAGGTCGTACCCCAGGGCAACCTGATCCCGGTCGAGGAGGAGTCCTACAACCACGGCGCCCGCACCTGTCGCGTCGGCCCTGACGGCATGCTCTACATCACCCTCGGCCAGCCGTTCAACGTGCAGCCGCGTGACAAGGTTGCGCTGTACGAGAAGATCGGCATCGGCGGCATCATCAAGATGAACGCGTTCGACGGCTCGAAGCGCGAAGTCGTTGCCGTTGGCGTGCGCAATTCCGTTGGCCAGGACTTCAACCCTAAGGACAAGACGCTCTGGTTCACCGACAACCAGACCGACGGCATGGGTGACGACACGCCTCCCGGAGAGCTCAACCGCGTCACCAAGGCCGGCAGCGAGCACTTCGGCTACCCGTTCATTCACGGCAACAACGTCAAGATCGCAGGCACCTCGGCCGCGCCGGACCTCAAGGACATGAAGGCACCGGCGAACTGGACCAAGCCGCAGGTCGAGTTCCCGGCGCACCAGGCGCAGCTGGGCATGGCCTTCTACAACGGCAAGATGTTCCCGGCCGAGTACCAGGGCGGCATCTTCGTCGCCGCGCACGGGTCCTGGAATCGCAGCACGCCTTCCGGCGCGCTGATCGACTTCGTCTCGCTGAAGGCTGACGGCACGGCTAACAAGCACACCGTGTTCGCCGAGGGCTGGCTCGACGAGAACGGCATCTACCGCGGTCGCCCGGTCGACGTGGCGGTGATGAAGGATGGCTCCCTGCTCGTCTCCGACGACTTTGCAGGCGCCCTCTACCGCATCACCTACAGCAACGAGTAAACCGGTCTTAACCGGCCTGGGCCAGGAGGCATACCTCCTGGCCCAGGCACCTACCTGATATGCCTTTCAGTACCAGAACAATGCGCTCAGCAGCCTGCTTTGCCGCACTGATGATGCTT
>JAACFL010000002.1 GCA_009937385.1 Gammaproteobacteria bacterium
AGGCCCAGGCGCGACAGGCGCACGCCGTTCTCGGCCCAGCGCGGGACCTTGAATACATTGACGACGATGATGCCGGCGATGATGCCGAGCACCACGTAGTTCAGGCCCAGGACCTGGTGAAGGTACTTGTCACCCATGATTGGACCCAAGCCCTTGGACAGCACCGCGACGAACGGGGCCACGTACCAGCGCACCAGCATGGCGATCATGAAGATGAAGATCGCGCCGGCGACCGTGGAGAGGTAGTAGTCGAGGTTGCCCTCGACGTGCTTGCCGAACAGGTGCCAGAGGCCTACCGCGACCGCGATGCCACCGAAGATGTAGGAAAGCGTGGTGATCTCCCAGACCATCTTCTTGATGTTCAGGGCCTCGATCAGGCCGGACTGGATCCCGGTACCGGCGGTCGCGCCGATGACCAATAGAACGACCCCCATGATCAGCAGGGCCGGGTGCTTGTGGGTGTAGACCATTGACGCGGTTCTCCTCTGGTGGTGGAAAGGGACGGTCGGCTACATTGGCCGCCGGTTCTTTTTTACGTATTAGTAGGGTCAAACGTTCGGCTGATACGGATTATTCCCCGGTCGTGTGCAGGGTCATCGCCGGATTGACCTATGGCATCTCGTGGAGAGGTGGGAGCGATGGCGTGACCTGACCGGACAGGAGTCGAGCCGAGACGCCCAGGAAATGGGGAGTGGGGCGTGAGCGTTTGCCAGCAGGTCCAGGAGATCGCCGAGGGTGGGCGATCAGGCCAGGCAGGGCTCCGCGCCACTGCGTGCTTCCTCGAGTGCCAGCACCCCGGCGGGATCGAGCGGGAGCCGGGCTCGCGTCAGTCGATGCACGACCCTGGCAATCCCGGCCAGGCGGCTCGGGTCCATGCTTGGGGCGATCAGGTAGAACGACACCCCGCCGGAGGCCCAGTGCCAGGCCGCAGCAGCGTCGAGGTCGAGGGAGCCTAGTGGCTTGTCATGACTTCCAGGCCTGGAAAAGACCACCAGGCTGACAGCACAGCCACGTGGGCCCTGGTAACCCACGTGCAGTCCACGACCGCCACGCAGGCGTATCTGGCGCACCCCGCCAAAGGCCAGCTCGACCCGGGTCAGGTCGGGGACGTAGGCGAGTTGCAGGGAGTCGAAACCGACCTTGGTCATCGCATCGGGGTGGCCTTCCTCACGGGAGCTGGACCAGGTCTGGTGGAGTTCGAGCGCGAGCTGCGGTCCGGGCGCGGGACGGTGCAGCTCCGAATGCCAGGCAATGCCGAACAGGAGGCCGACCACGAGCGTGGCGGCGATCGCGGCGACACGTAGGCCGTTGCGATGGCTGCACGGGAGCTTGCTGAGGGGACCAGGGTGGGGCGGGGCGGCTTGCGCGACAGAAGCCTTCAGCGCGGTCAGTGCGGCGACTTCGCGCGCCAGCACCGGCTCGCGCGCGATCGCCTCGGCCACGTCGGCCGCCTCGTCGGGCGGCAGTTCACCGTCGACGTAGGCATTCAACTGCTCCCAGCGCATCCCTTCTCCTCCTCATCCACGTCGTACCAATCGCAGCCGCAGCGGGCTTATGGCTGGCTCCTCGAGAGCCTGCAGCATCCGCTTTCTGGCGCGGCTGACCCGGCTCATCACCGTCCCAATCGGGATCTCCAGCAGCTCCGCCACCTCCTTGTAGGTGAAGCCGGCCATGTCGACCAGTACCAGCACCTCGCGGTGATCCGGAGCGATACGCGCCAGCCCCTCGCGCACAACGAGGCGGTTGAACAGTCGTTTCTCGATACTAGAAACGTCCGGATGCCATGCTTCATTCCCCGAGCTCGCATTGCCCTCTTCGAGGGCATCCCAGGAAACGGGCTGCCGGGCGCGGCGCCGACACTCGTCGACCCAAGTGTTGCGCAGGATGCGGAACAGCCAGGTGCGGTAGGCCAGCGCGTTGTCCGGCACGTTTTTCGCGCCCAAGGCCTTCAGGGCGCAAGCCTGCACGAGGTCGCCTGCTTCGTCGGGCCCACCGGCAAGGTGCAGCGCATAGGCGTAGAGCCGGTCGAGGTGCTCTTCGATCCGGCAGGCGGTCGTTTCATCATCAGGAGCGGGCGGTGGCTTGCCTGGCATCCTGTTCCTCGTTTCGCCAGGGCGTCATTTCGATGGCGACGCCTCGTCGCCACGATGCGCGCGACGCAGGTGGCCTGTCAACGCGCCAGATCAACGTTCTAGCGAGGTGGTGATGGGCGACGCAACAACACGTAGCAGGCTCCGGTACCGCCGTCGGCAGGTCGTGCGGGTGCGCTGTCGAGCACCTCGGGGTGTCGTTCCAGCCAGCCGGGAAGTGCGCGCCGCAGCACCCCGCCTTCGGCGCTGCCACGGCCAATGCCCGTGATCACCAGAACGCAGCGCCTCCCGGAGGCGTGTGCTCTGGCCAGGAAGGCGTCGAGTTGGGCATGGGCTTCGTCGCGGGTCAGGCCGTGAAGGTCGAGCGTCTCCTCGGGACGCAACTGGCCCCGCCGCAGCCTCTGACGGGTGCGCGCCTGGACACCGCTGCCGTCGGCGATCGGGCGTCGTGGACGCGTCGTGGGCGGTTCGACTGCGGTTACGGGTCGCGATCGCGGCTTGGTCGCCGGTGGCGTTGCGCGCGCTTCGCCCGCGAGCGGCGTGACGCCGCGCATCGCTTCGCGGAACAGCGCGCGTTCGGCGTCGTCGAGGCTTTTCCTGGGACGTTTCACACTCTCGATTATCCCACGTTCGCGAGCGGCCGCGGCATGGCGAGGGTGGCTGGGGATTCGGTTATAGTACGCACGACCCGCGCGATTGCGCGGCCACGACCGCGCCGAAAATCGAATGCACATCCTGCTCAGTAACGACGACGGCTACCTCGCCGAGGGGCTCCGACGGCTCGCCGAGGCGCTGGCCGGGGTGGGCCGGTTGACCGTCGTCGCCCCGGACCGCAATCGCAGCGGGGCCAGTAACTCGCTGACCCTCGACGTCCCGCTGCGCATGCACCGGCTCGACGATGGCACCATTCGCGTCGACGGCACGCCGACCGACTGCGTGCACCTCGCCATCACTGGGCTGCTCGACGAGGAACCCGACATGGTGGTCTCGGGGATCAACTCCGGGCCGAATCTCGGCGACGACGTGATCTATTCAGGAACCGTCGCCGCGGCGATGGAGGGGCGTTTCCTCGGGCTGCCGGCGATCGCCGTGTCGATGGGCAGCTACGACGCCGAGCACTACGCCAGCGGCGTGCGCGCCACCCTGCAACTGGTCGATCAGCTGCAGAACGTTCCACTGCCAACGGACTCCATTCTCAACGTCAACGTCCCCGACCTGCCGTGGGAGCAGATCCGCGGCTTCCGCGCCACGCGACTCGGTCACCGTCACCGCGCCGAGCCGGTGGCGCGCAGCACCGATCCACGCGGACGCGAGATCTTCTGGATCGGCCCGGCCGGGCCGGAGCAGGACGCCGGTCCGGGCACCGACTTCGACGCGGTGCGCAATGGCTACGTGTCGGTCACGCCGCTGCAGGTCGACCTGACCCGCCACGCGGCACTCGACACGGTCGCGGCATGGCTCGATAGCGGAGCGCGCGCGTGAACGCCGGGCACAGCGGCATCGGCATGACCTCGCTGCGCACCCGCGACCGCCTGGTCGCCCGGCTGCGCGAGGAGGGGATCCGCAACCCCGCGGTGCTGGAAGCGATCCGCGAGGTGCCGCGCCACCTGTTCGTCGACGAGGCGCTCGCGAGCCGCGCCTACGAGGACACCGCGCTGCCGATCGGTTTCGGCCAGACCATCTCGCAGCCCTACATCGTCGCACTGATGACCGAGGCGGTGCTGGCCGAAGGATCACCGCAGAGCGTGCTCGAGGTCGGCACCGGTTCCGGCTACCAGGCCGTGGTGCTGTCGCGCCTGGTGCCGAAGGTCTACAGCGTCGAGCGGCACGCCAAGCTGCTGCAGCGGTCTCGTCAGCTGTTCCGTGAGCTGCGTATCTACAACATCAAGACCAACCTGAGCGACGGCAGCTGGGGCTGGCCGGGTCATGCGCCGTACGACGCGATCGTGGTCACCGCGGCGCCGCTCGAAGTGCCCCAGGCCCTGCTCGAGCAGCTCGCCGACGGCGGTCGTCTGGTGATCCCGGTCGGTGATCGCGGTGGCCAGGAACTGCGCGTGATCACGCGCAACGGCTACCGTTTCGAGGAGTCGCACCTGGCCTGGGTGAGCTTCGTGCCACTGGTGCCGGGGCGCAGCTGAGATGCGAATCTTCTCGGCACTCTACGAGCGGACGATGACCTGGGCCGCGCATCGCCATGCCCCCTGGTATCTGGGTGGCCTGAGTTTCGCCGAATCGTCGTTTTTCCCGATCCCGCCGGACGTGATGCTGGCGCCGATGAGCCTGGCACGCACCGACCGTGCGTGGTGGTACGCGACGCTCACGACCGTGGCCTCGGTGGTCGGCGGCCTGTTCGGCTACCTGATCGGCATGCTGGCGATCGACGCGGTGTTGCCGTTGCTGGTCGATGCCGGCTACGGATCCCGCTACGACCAGGCCATCGCCTGGTTCGCCGAGTGGGGCGTCTGGGTGGTGTTCATCGCCGGCTTCTCACCGATTCCCTACAAGCTGTTCACCATCTCCGCCGGAGCCAGCGCCATGGCGCTGCTGCCGTTTACGATCGCCTCGCTGGTCGGGCGCGGCGCACGCTTCTTCATGGTTGCCGGCCTGATGCGCTGGGGTGGCGCGCCGATGGAGAAGCTCCTGCGCACCTACATCGACCGTCTCGGCTGGCTGGTGGTCTTTCTGGGCGTCGTCTATGTCCTGATCGCACACTGATGAAGCGCGCGCGCATCAATCTCCTGCCCATGCTCCTGGGCATCCTGCTGCTGACCGCCTGCGGTCCGCCACCCCCCGCCCCGGTCGCGAACCGCAGCAGTGGCGCGCCGCCGCCGCCAACCTCCTACACCGTGCGCCGAGGCGACACCCTCTACTCGATCGCCTGGCAGTACGGTCTCGATCACCGCCAGGTGGCGGTGTGGAACGGCATCGGCGCACCCTACACGATCTATCCCGGACAGCGACTCGCGATGCGCAAGCCGGCGGTGCCCGCGTCGCGGCCTCCACCGGCGCCGAGCCGGACGACGCAGGCAAGCAAGCCGGCACCGAAACCGGCCACGAAACCGAAAACCGTTTCGCCACCGCCCCGGACCGCCACGGCGAAACCGGCGCCGAGCAAGCCGGCCACCAGCGCACCCCGCAAGGCGCCGCGCAGCGACCCGGCGGCGCCGAGTGCGACCCGCAGCGTGGGTGGCGTCGCCTGGCGCTGGCCGACGCGCGGTCGTCTCTATCGCACGTTCAATGCCAGCGACCCGACGCGCAAGGGCGTCGACATCGTCGGCAGCGAGGGGCAGTCGGTGTACGCTGCGTCGGGTGGCAAGGTGGTCTACAGCGGCAACGGCCTGGTCGGTTACGGCAACCTCATCATCATCAAGCACAACAACACCTACCTGAGCGCGTACGGACACAACCGTGAACTCCTCGTGGGTGAGGGTGACGACGTTGCTCCAGGGCAGTTGATTGCGAAAATGGGTCGGGTAGATAATGATCGGGCAATGTTGCACTTTGAAATTCGCCGCCAGGGAAAGCCGGTCGACCCATTGCGACTGCTGCCGAAGGGATGATGGTCAGCCCGTACGAGCTTTCCATCGTTCCCGAACCGCAGCCCAAAGGGTAGGACGAAGACGCACGTGATGTCCGATCACGAGGAGTCTAAGGAGCGGACGATGCTAGGAGAGGACGATATGGAGAATCTCGCCGACCAGGAGGTCGACCTCAACTATTCGGCTGAAGCCGACGCTGACACCGAAGACGCCAGTCCCGAGGTCGTGGACGAGGGACCGCGGACCTTTGCCAAGGAGTCCAAGCTGACCTCGAGCAGCAGTGCGCAGCTCGATGCCACGCGACTCTATCTCAACGAGATAGGTGCCTCGCCACTGCTCACCGCGGAGGAGGAGGTCTACTTCGCGCGGCGTGCGCAGAAGGGTGACGAGGCGTCGCGCAAGCGCATGATCGAGAGCAATCTGCGGCTGGTGGTGCGCATCGCGCGTCGCTACGTCAACCGCGGGCTCGCGCTGCTCGACCTGATCGAGGAGGGCAACCTCGGCCTGATACGCGCGGTCGAGAAGTTCGACCCCGAGCGCGGCTTCCGCTTCTCGACCTACGCCACCTGGTGGATCCGCCAGACCATCGAGCGCGCGATCATGAACCAGACGCGCACCGTGCGCCTGCCGATCCACGTGGTCAAGGAGATCAACGTCTACCTGCGCGCGGCCCGGCGCCTGGCGCAGAGCCTCGACCACGAGCCGACCATCGAGGAGATCGCCGAACTGCTCGACAAGCCGGTCGAGGAGGCGAAACGGATGATGGGTCTCAACGAGCGCGAGACCTCGGTCGATACGCCGCTTTCACGGGAGGTGGACAAGCCGCTCCTCGAGGCGATCCCCGACGAGACGCTGATCGACCCGTCCGACGCGCTGCAGGATCAGACCATGCACGACAAGCTCGAGGAGTGGCTCGGGCAGCTGACCGACAAGCAGCGCGAGGTGGTCGAGCGCCGCTTCGGACTGCACGGTTACGAGTCGGCGACCCTCGAGCAGGTCGGCAACGAGATCGGCGTCACCCGCGAACGGGTCCGGCAGATCCAGATGGACGCGCTGCAGCGGTTGCGCAAGATCATGGAGAACACCGGCTACTCGGCGAGCACGCTGTTCAGGTGAGCACCAGCGCAACTCAACCGGTGGATTCTTAACTCGGGCAGAGGTTTTTCGCGGCCTGGGGGCCGTTCCTACAGCTGCACGGCTCTGTAGGAGGCCCGCCCACGGGCCGATGGTGTTCCCACCTGTGACGGCCTGGTCGGGGCCAGGAATCGGATCAGTCGATCAGCAGCGCGGCCACGACGCGGCGGCCATCCCCCATGAGCAGGTTGTAGGTCCGGCATGCGGCCGGGGTGTCCATCACCTCGACGCCGATGCCGCGCTGTTCCATCGGGCGCAGCAGCGCACGATCGGGAAAGCGCAGCCTCGCACCGACTCCGAGCAGCACCATCTCGGGTTCCAGTTCGACGAGTTGCACCAGGTGCTCGGCCGTGAGTTCATCGACCGTGCGCGGCGACCAGTCGCGGATCAGCCGATCGGGTGCGACCACGCAGCTGCTCGCCAGTCGTTCACCGTTGACCTGCACCATGCCGACGTCATGGGCGACGATGGTGAAGCCGCCCGGATCGAAATCCTGAACAAGTTGCATGGCGCCAAGATACCCGAAGCGGGCTGCGAGCGGTACCGCGTTCATTGACAGTTTCGTCGCCGGTCCAGTAATGTTGCCGGCTTGTTTTTCATCATTCCGGACGTCGGCGCAAGGTAATAAAAGTGAACGAAGAGTTCCGCAGAATCAGTCGGTTGCCGCCGTACGTCTTCAACATCACCACCGAGCTGAAGGCCCAGGCGCGCGCGCGCGGCGAGGACATCATCGACTTCGGCATGGGGAACCCGGACCAGCCGACACCGGAGCACATCGTCGCCAAGCTGGTCGAGGCGTCGCAGCGCAGCAATACGCACCGCTACTCGGCGTCGCGCGGCATCCCGCGCCTGCGCCGGGCGATCTGCAACTGGTACGGCGAGCGCTACGCCATCGAACTCGATCCGGAAAGCGAGGCGATCGTCACCATCGGCTCGAAGGAGGGGCTCGCGCACCTCGCGCTGGCCACCGTCGCCCCGGGTGACGCGGTGCTGGTGCCGAACCCGGCCTACCCGATCCATCCCTACGGCTTCGTGATCGCCGGGGCCGACATCCACTACGTGCCGCTGGTGCCCGGCGTGGACTTCTTCGCGGAGCTCGAAAAGAGCATCCGCGACTCCTGGCCGGTGCCGAAGATGCTGGTGCTGAACTTCCCCGGCAATCCGACCACCCAGTGCGTCGATCTCGAGTTCTTCGAGAAGGTGGTCGAGATCGCGCGCGAGCACGGCATCTGGGTGATCCACGACCTGGCCTACGCCGACATCGTCTTCGATGGCTACGTGGCCCCGTCGATACTGCAGGTGCCGGGCGCCAAGGAGATCGCGGTCGAATCGTTCTCGCTGTCCAAGAGCTACAACATGCCGGGCTGGCGCGTCGGCTTCATGTGCGGCAATCCGAAGCTGATCGCCGCGCTCGCGCGCATGAAGTCCTATCTCGACTACGGCATGTTCACGCCGATCCAGGTCGCTGCGATCACCGCGCTGGAAGGGCCGCAGGAGTGCGTGGGCCAGATCCGCGACATGTACCGCTCGCGGCGCGACGTGCTGTGCGACGGCCTCAATTCGGCCGGCTGGGAGGTCGAGAAGCCCAAGGCGACGATGTTCGTCTGGGCGCCCATCCCCGAAGCCTACCGCCACCTCGGCTCGCTGGAATTTTCGAAGCTGCTGATCCAGGAGGCCAAGGTTGCCGTGTCGCCAGGGATCGGTTTCGGCGAGTACGGCGACGATCACGTGCGCTTCGCGCTGATCGAAAACGAGCACCGCACCCGCCAGGCGGTACGTGGTCTGCGCTCCATGTTCCGCCGCGGCGTCGGCTCGGCCTGAAGGAGAATGTCGTGAATCCGGTCAATGTCGGCCTGCTGGGCCTCGGCACCGTAGGTGGCGGTACGGTCAACGTGCTGCTGCGAAACGCCGCGGAGATCAACCGCCGCGCGGGGCGTGGCATCCACGTCAGTCACGCCGCGGCGCGCCATCTCGACGCACCGCGCATCTGCCCGACCGACGGCATGCGCCTGACCGACGACCCGTTCGCGGTGGTGCGCGATCCCGACGTGGACATCGTCGTCGAGCTGATCGGTGGCTACGAACCGGCGCGCGAGCTGGTGCTCGAGGCGATCGCGCACGGTAAGCACGTGGTCACCGCCAACAAGGCGCTGATCGCGCTGCACGGCAACGAGATCTTCGCCGCTGCGCAGGCGCAGGGCGTCGTGGTCGCGTTCGAGGCCGCGGTGGCCGGCGGCATTCCGATCATCAAGGCGCTGCGCGAGGGGCTCGCGGCCAACCAGGTGCAGTGGGTCGCCGGCATCATCAACGGCACCGGCAACTTCATCCTGACCGAGATGCGCGACAAGGGCCGCGATTTCGCCGACGTGCTTGCCGAGGCGCAGGAGCTTGGCTATGCCGAGGCCGATCCGACCTTCGACGTCGAGGGGATCGACGCCGCGCACAAGCTGACCATCCTGGCGTCGATCGCGTTCGGCATCCCGCTGCAGTTCGACAGCGCCTACACCGAGGGCATCACCCACGTCACCCGTGACGACGTGGCCTACGCAGAGGAGCTCGGTTACCGCATCAAGCACCTCGGCATCGCGCGGCGCAACGACCAGGGCATCGAGCTGCGCGTGCATCCGACGCTGATCCCCGAGCGGCGCCTGATCGCCAACGTCGACGGGGTCATGAACGCGGTGCTGGTGATGGGCGACGCGGTCGGACCGACGCTCTACTACGGCGCCGGCGCGGGTGCCGAGCCGACCGCCTCCGCGGTGGTCGCCGACCTGATCGAGGTGACCCGGGTGCTGACCAGCGACCCGGAGAACCGCGTGCCGCACCTGGCGTTCCAGCCGGACGCGCTGGCCGACCTGGCGATCCTGCCGATCGATGCCGTGTCGTCGGCCTACTACCTGCGTCTGTTGGCCAAGGACAAGCCGGGCACGCTGGCCGATGTCTCGCGCATCCTTGCCGATCGCGGCATCAGCATGGAGGCGATCCTGCAGAAGGAACCCGCCGCGGGCGCAACCGACGTGCCGGTCATCATCCTCACCCAGCGCGTCCGCGAGGGCGAGGTCGACAGCGCGATCACCGCGATCGAGGCGCTCGACAGCATCAGCGCGCCGGTGACCCGCATCCGCGTCGAGCCGCTCGACGCACACTAGGGGAGGGTGGTCCAGCGCAGAGGCCACGACAGGGGAGAACGATGGGCAACCGCTATACAGGGCTGATCGACCGATACCGAGACTGGCTGCCGGTCGGTGACGACACCCGCATCATCAGCCTCAGCGAGGGCGCGACGCCGCTGATCCGGCTCAACAACCTGCCGCGTGACCTGCAGCGAGACGTCGACCTGTACGTCAAGTACGAGGGTCTCAACCCGACCGGTTCATTCAAGGACCGCGGCATGACCATGGCGGTCACGCAGGCGGTCGCCGAGGGCAGCCAGGCGATCATCTGTGCGTCGACCGGCAACACCTCGGCCGCGGCGGCGGCCTATGCCGCGCGTGCCGGGATCACCGCCTTCGTGCTGATTCCGGACGGCAAGATCGCGCTCGGCAAGCTCGCGCAGGCGATGATGCACGGCGCCATGGTGCTGCAGATCGAGGGCAACTTCGATGCCGGCATGCAGCTGGTCAAGGAGGTCGCCGAGGAGGCGCCCGTCACCATCGTCAACTCGATCAACCCCTACCGTCTGCAGGGGCAGAAGACCGCCGCGTTCGAGATCATCGACACCCTCGGCCGCGCGCCGGACTACCACTGCCTCCCGGTCGGCAACGCCGGCAACATCTCGGCCTACTGGATGGGGTACAGCGAGTACCACGCGCGCGGCGTCGTCGGCCAGCGCCCCGTGATGTGCGGCTACCAGGCTTCGGGTGCGGCGCCGTTCCTGCGCGGTCACCCGGTCGAGAATCCCGAGACCGTCGCCACCGCGATCCGCATCGGCAACCCGCAGAGCTGGGACAAGGCGGTTGCCGCGCAAACGGAGTCGGGCGGCTGGTTCGACGAGTTCGACGACCCGCAGATCCTCAACGCACAGAAGCTGCTGGCCCAGCGCGAGGGCATCTTCTGCGAGCCGGCCTCGGCGATCTCGATCGCGGGCGCGATGAACGACATCTGCGCCGGGCGCATCCCCGAAGGCAGCACGGTGGTCTGCACGCTGACCGGTCACGGGCTCAAGGACCCCGACACCGCGATCGGCCAGTGCCAGGACGCGGTCTCCAAGGTTCCGGCCGAGCTGGGCGCCGTCAAGCGGGCGATCCTCGACCGCCTCGCCTGATCGCACGGTGCTCGGCGGCCACGTCACCATCCGTCGCCGGCCGGAGAGCGCGTCCGCATCCCTGTCGGATGATCTGCACCCGGTGCTGCGCCGGGTGCTGGCGCGTCGCGAACTGCACGACTCCACCGACCTCGACCTGGCCCTCGAGCGGCTGCCCGATCCTGACGACCTGTACGGCTGCCCGGAGGCGGCTGCCCGGTTGCAGCGGGCCCTCGACGAGCAGGCACGGATTCTCATCGTCGGTGATTACGATGCCGATGGGGCGACCAGCAGCGCCCTGGCGGTGCGCGCCCTGCGCCTGTTCGGCGCCGCACACGCCGATTACCTGGTACCGAACCGCTTCACCAGTGGCTACGGCCTGACCCCCGAGGTCGTGGAGCTGGCCGCGGCGCGCGAGCCCGGACTGCTGGTCACCGTGGACAACGGCATCAGCAGCCACGCGGGCGTGGCGGCGGCTCGTGCTGCCGGCATTGACGTGATCGTCACCGACCACCACCTGCCGGGCGACCGCTTGCCTGCTGACTGCACGATCGTCAATCCACAGTGTGGGCCGGTGGACTATCCCGGCATCAACCTCGCCGGGGTCGGCGTGATCTTCTACGTGATGCTGGCACTGCGCCGGCGCCTGCGGGAAGCCGGCTGGTTCACCGGCCGCGGCCTGCCCGAGCCGAACCTCGCGGTGCTGCTGGACCTGGTCGCCCTTGGCACCGTGGCCGACGTCGCGCGCCTCGACCGGGTCAACCGTACGCTGGTCAGCCACGGCCTGAGGCGCCTGAGAAGTGGCGCTGGATGCGCCGGCATCGAGGCGCTGGCGCGCGTCGGCAAGCGCGATCCCCGGTTCCTGTCGGCGAGCGACCTCGGCTTCGCGGTGGGCCCGCGGCTCAACGCGGCGGGGCGCCTGGCCGACATGAGCCTCGGCGTGCGCTGCCTGCTCGAGGACGACCCGGCCCGCGCGCTCACGCAGGCCGGAGAACTCGACGCCCTGAACCACGAACGGCGCGAGATCGAGCATGGCATGCGCGTCGAGGCCGAGGCGATGGTCGCCGACCTGGCCATCGATGGCGACCTGCCCGCGGCGCTCAGCCTGTTCGACCCGGGGTGGCACCAGGGCATCGTGGGCATCCTCGCCGGGCGCCTGAAGGAGCGCGTGCATCGCCCGGTGGTCGCCTTTGCTGCCGACGACAGCGGACGCCTCAAGGGATCGGCCCGCTCGGTTCCGGGCGTGCACGTGCGTGACGCGCTGCAGGCGATCGCCGACCGCGAGCCGGGGCTGATTGAACGTTTCGGGGGCCACGCGATGGCGGCCGGCCTGACGCTCGAGGCCGGCGGGCTGGAACGTTTCTCCGAGGCATTCGCCGACGAAGTCGCCCTCCAGGTCGATCCGGCCAGCCTGCAGGGGGTGATCGTCACCGACGGTGCACTCGACTCCGACGAGCTGACGCTCGATACCGCGCGCGTGCTCGAAGATGCCGGCCCATGGGGGCAGGGATTCCCTGAGCCGCTGTTCGATGGGGCCTTTCAGCTGGTCGATGCACGGCCGATCGGCGAGGCGCACCTGCGCATGGAGCTGTTGCCCGAGCGCGGCCGTGCACCGGTCGAGGGGATCGCGTTCAACCTGCCGATGGGAAATCGACCTGAAAAAGGCGATACAATCAGTCTCGCGTACCGGGTGACAGTTAATCGGTACCGCGAAGAACGGCTGCAGCTGGTGGTGGAACACTTGGCACCCGCTGCACGACCGGAATGACACCGAAGGGAGATCTTGATGAGCAACGACACGCAGCTCGGCGTCGGCTTGTATATCGACGCCGCCAACATCCAGTACAACGGCGGCTGGGGCATGGCCTACGACGTCCTGCGGGAGTTCGCCTGCCGTGACGGCGGCATCCCGCTGCGCCTGAACAGCTACGTCACGTTCGACGCGGAGCGCGCGCGCCGCGACCATGGCTACCGCCACGGCGTCGAGCGTTTCCACAACGCGATCCGCGACATGGGCTTCAAGGTGATCGTCAAGGAGGTCAAGCGCTACCGCGACGACGCCGGCAACACCTTCGCCAAGGCCAACGCCGACCTCGACATGGCGGTCGACGCGCTGATGCAGTCCGATGCGCTCGGTCGCGTGGTGCTCGCCACCGGCGACGGCGACTTCGTGCGCGTCGTCCAGGCGCTGCAGAACAAGGGCTGCCGCGTCGAGGTGATCGCCTTCGACAACGTCTCGGCGGCGCTGCGTCGCGAGGTCGATTTCTACCTTTCCGGATTCCTGATCCCGAACCTGCTGCCGTCGCGCGAAGGCCCCGACAGCCCGGCATGGGGTGGAAAGGGATCGGTCGTGCGCGGCGTCTGCTACCACTTCAATCGCGACGGCGGCTTCGGTTTCGTGCGTTACCTCAAGCGTGCCGACGGCAAACTGTGGATCACCGACACGCGACGTGACGACTCACCCTACGCGTCGGCCTTCTTCTCGATGGCCGATGTCGACGACGGTGTCAGCCCCGATCAGATTCAACGCCAGGACACGGTGCTCGAGTTCCGCCTCGGCGAGTCGCAGGCCAAGGAGGGCGAACTGCAGGCGTTCCAGGTCAGCCTCGCGCAGGGCGTTGAGCGCGTGCGAGGCGCGGCACCTCAGGGCCGTGGGCAGCCGAACACGAACCGTGGAGAGGGGCGGCCGCCACGCGGCAACCAGGCCGCAGCGGGCGAACAGCCCCGGGAGGACGAGCCGAACGGCAACATGGTCGTCGATGTGCCTGCTGACGAAGAGGAGTTGCCCGAGGTCGACGGGAATCGCGTCGAGCCGGCAGGCACGCAGTAATCCGCTTTCAGCCCGGGTGCTGGCCCCGGCGCTGCCGGGAGGGGGAGTGCCCGGTCCAGCGGCGGAAAGTGCGCGCGAAGCTGCTCGGTTCCGAGAACCCCAGCAGGTAGGAGATCTCGGTGATCGACAGGCGCGGATTCGCGACGTACTGCAACGCCAGGTCGCGACGCACCGACTCGAGCAGTTCGCGGTAGGCGGTGCCCGCATCACGCAGCCGGCGCTGGAAAGTCCGCAGGCTGAGGTGCAGCGCCGTGGCGATCGACTCCTCGCTGAACCTTCCCGACGGCAGCTGGCGCAGGATCTCGGCCTTCGCGCGTCCTACCACGTCGTCGCGATCGAGCGCGGCGAGGTAGTTCGCGATCATCGTCTCGGCACTGGTCAGCAGTTCCATGTTGGCGGTCGACAGCGGCCGTTCGAGTTCGGCGTGCGGCAGCACGAGTGCGTGATGTGGAGCGTCGTACTCGATAGGGCAGGCAAGGAACTCGGCCAGCGGGGCGGTGCATCCGCTCTTCTGATGCGACAGCAACACGCGTCGCGGTGAAAAGTTCGCGTCGAGGCTCATCCGGCACAGCTTGACCAGAACCACGACAGCAGCGTGCACCGCCTCGTTCGGCGCCTGTGCGGACGGGTCGGACGGCTCGACCCTGAAACGGTACCCCTCGCGGGTGCGCTCCAGACGTGCGCATCCCGCCGTCGAGAGCAGGGCGAAGGCGTCGGCGAGGCGCCGGAACGCCTCGGCCAGCGTCGGGCTCGCGAACCAGGCGATGCCGAGCGCATGCAGCGTGGTCGGATGCCAGTGGCGCGCGGCGGCGAGCCCGAAGCAGGGCGCGGTGCTGATCTTCGCGCCGGCATCCCAGACCTTCCCGAGGCGCGGCATCGAGATGCGGGCCCCGGCCTGGTGTAGCAGGTGCGGATCGATCCCGGCCTGACGGAACACGGAATCGGGATCGTGACCCTCCTGCTGCAGCGCCTTCCAGATCAGTAGCGGCCAGGAGGAGATGGTGGTGAAGCCCATGCAGTGGAATCTCAGAGCGCCTGGCGCACTGCGGTCGGCGAGGTGCCGTTCCAGCGCCGGAAGGAGCGGGCGAAGCTGCTCGGCTCCGAGAAGCCGAGCAGGTAGGAGATCTCGGTGATCGAGTAGCGCGGGTTGGCAAGGTACTTTCCGGCCAGGTCACGGCGCACGTCGTCGACCAGTTCACGGTAGACCGTGCCGTTGTCGCGCAGGCGGCGCTGGAACGTCCGCAGGCTCATGTTGAGCGCGCTCGCCACCGTCTCCTCGCTGGTCTTTCCGGAAGGCAGCTGGCGCATGATCTCGCCACGTGTGCGCGCGACGATGTCGCCGTGCTCCAGCCCTGACAGGTAGTCGGCGACGACCTTTTCCGAGCTGCTGAGCAGGTCGAGATTCGCCGTTGGCAAGGGTCGCTCGAGGTCGACCGTCGTGAACGACAACCCATAGCGCGGCTGCTCGTACTCGATGGCACAGCCGAAGTAGGCTTCCAGCGAGTCGGTGCAGCCGGTCTCGGCGTGTGCCAGGTGCATCGCTGCAGGTGCCAGGTGGCCGCCGACGCAGAGCCGGGCCATGTCCAGCACCGTGGCCAGCGTCGCGTGCTGCTCCTCCACGTGTCCCGTGACGCTCTCATCGGCGAAGGTCCACGAGAAATGGTGGCCCGAAGGGATCGGTTCGAGGTGGAAGTGGGTCGCATCGGTGACCACCGTCGAGAAGCGCACGAAACGCTCGAAGGCCTCCATCAGGGTGTGGCTCGCGAGGCAGGCGATTCCCAGCGCGTGCAGGGTCGTCGGGTGCCAGTGGCGTGCCACCTCGAGTCCGAAGCAACCCTCCCCGGCACTGACTCTCGAGGCCTCGATCCAGCAGCGCTCCAGCCGGCTTTCGGTGACCCGGGAACCGGCGTCACCGAGCAGCTGCGGATCGATGTCCGCCAAGTTGAAGACCGGGCGTGGATCGTGACCACCGTCCTCGAGGGCCCTCCAGATCAGAAGCGGCCATGAGGCCAGCGTGGTGAAACTCACGTAATGCTCCGCGTCGGTCTGTCGCTGCCATTCAATCTAAGTCCTCCGATATCCGGCGGCAACTGGCACGTCGTGCATGGTGATTGGCGTGCCGTGCCACGTCATGCCCGGCGCCACCCCGTAGATTGGCGGCATCGAGAACCCCGGCCCGGACGAATGACATGAAAGACGACGAAAGGCAGCTGCTCGAAGAGGTCGACTTCTGGCTGCGACTGAACAACGACTACTTGCAGCGGCACGGCAAGGCCCCCACCCGTCGCATGCAGGAGGCGCTGTTCCACGCACTCGATCGCCTGCGATTCCTCGAGGATGGACGGCGTGACGACTGGCGTGCCATCGACGAGCTCCCAGACACCCTGAACTGAAGTGAAGGGATCGATCATGCAGCGCGATTTGATCGGCTACCTGGACCAGGCGATCGAGACGCTCGAGTCCCTGCTGAGACGGCAGATCGCCGAGTGTCGAAGCACCACGTCGCAACCGTGTTCGGTCAGTGGCTACGGTGAATCGCTCCCCAGTGGACTCGCACGGCTCCAGGCGCTGCGCCGTACCCGGCGTGTGATCGCGCGACGTCGGCCATTGGAAAGGCCGGACGCCTGCCGCCAGGAGGCGGCGCGCTATGCCGTGGGAGGTCCCGACTGGTGCGCGGTGCGAGGCAACGGCGGCTACAGCCGTCTGCGGCGCGAAGGATTCACGATCGCAGCCATGGACCTCGACGCCATCGTTTCACTGGCCGCCTACCGGAGGAAATCCAGACATCATGCGGCCTGATCTGGGAACGGTGCCGATTCCTGCACAAGCCGGCCCTGTTGGCGACGTGGTGCGCATCGTCGTGAACCACGAGTCGTCGGTAACCGATGTCGAAGGAAACACCTGGCTCCCTTACCTGTTGCAGGGGGCCGACGGCGTCATCCGCAGGCTGGGCATGGTCCGTCGCGAGGCGCTGGGGTATTGCCACAACGGCGGCGATGCGGCTTCAGGTACGACTTGCCACGACCTTTCTGCCACACGACAACCCACACGAAAACAACGTGATATAGGCGTGCAACCGCGGGACTGCTAGACTGCCGGGAAGTGCAGTAGCAGGAGAGACCGATGCATCGTCTGCTCGCCATCGCACTGTTGATCACCGCCTGCTGGCCGATTCTGGCGCTGGCGGACTACGATCGCGGCCTCGCCGCCTACCAGCGTGGAGACTTCACCCAGGCCCACAGCGAGTGGCTCGATGCCGCTCAGCAAGGCATGGCCCAGGCGCAGTATCGCCTTGCCGATCTCTACGAATCGGGTCTCGGCGTGAACCGTGATTTCCTCGAGGCCTCGAAGTGGTACCGACGTGCCGCGCGCCAGGGGCATACCATCTCCCAGCACATGATCGGGCTGACCTACGCCTACGGTCTCGGCGTGCCGCGTAACATGGTCGAGGCTTACATGTGGCTGGACCTGGCGGCCGCCAGCGGCGATCTCAACGCCGGTGCGCTGCGCGACAGCCTGGCCAGGGCGATGGAGCCCGATCAGCTGGCCGACGCGAGGAAGCTATCCGAAAACTGGCAGCCTCAGCAGTAGAATATCAATATAATCATAAATATAAGAGCTATAGTTCATTATATTTATAATGTAATTTCAGCTCACCAGCACCACCTGGGACACGTCAGGGCTGGTGCCTGATCGCTACTCTCCCTCCAGCCAGGCACCGTACCCCCGAAACAGCACCTTGACGTCTTCCCGACCGGCGATGCGCAGGGCCATGTGGGCCTTCGATGAAAGCATGCCGGTATCGCAGTAGAGAACGACGGGACGGTCGTCCGGGATCTCGCCACGGCGCGTCAGGATCTGTCGCCACTCGATGTTGATCGCCCCGGGGATGTGACCGGCCGCGAAGCGCTCCGGGCTGCGGGTGTCGATGAAAAGCACGCCGCCGAGTTCGACCGAGGCGAGTTGTCCTGCGGTGATCGTGCCGTCGGTGTACTGAGCGAAATCGAGGTACTCCTGGAGCGCGGCGATCTCCCGGGAGTCGTCCGCCACTCCGGCACCCGGCAACAGAGAGGCCAGCAGCACGGAGACCGGAAGAATCCGTTTCATCGTGCTGCTCTCAGTCCACCAAGCGTGTTTATCCGTCTGGACAGGCCGAGGTGGCGGCCGTGAGAAAGGCGTGGTGCGCCCGTGATCAGTCCGTCGTACGGCGCTGTTCGGCTTTCAGCATGGCCTCGTTTAGATTCGACTGCGCGCGGTCCATGGTCTTCTCGGCCTGCTCCGCTTCCTGGGCCTTGAGTGTGGCCACGGTCGCGGCGGTGGTCGCGGTCTCCGCGCCGCATGCCGTGAGACCGAGAGCCAACGCCGCACAGATTAGAAGTCTCATCCCATACCTCCTGGAGTCATGCTGTGGCGGGCGCGTGACCGGAGGCCCGCGGAAACGGTCACATGCCGATCGAGAACATCTCGTCGAGGTCGTGGCGCGAAAAGGCGCGAAAGGACAGCATCGACTCGGTGTGGGTGATGCCCTCGAGCTTGACCATGTCGTGGGTGACCAGGTGGGCGAGGGCCTCGTTGTTCTCGACGCGCACGACCGCCACCAGGTCGTAGCGTCCGCTGACCGAGTAGACCTCGCTGATCCCGGACAGGTCGGCGAGTTGCTGGGCGAGATCGCCGATGTGGTGGCGGTCGGCATTGATCAGGATGATCGCGGTAACCATCGCGGGTCTCCGTTGCGTTAATCAGTGAATCGATTTCGGGCCGTTGCCCACGGTCTTTGGCTCGGGTGTGGCTTCGCCGACGATCGGTACCGGCGGCTCCTCGCCGTGCCGGTAGAGCGCCTGGCCCCAGGGAGATTCGATGTGCCACTTGAGAAGGTCGAGGGCGCTCTGTGGACGGGAGATGTAGAAGCCCTGCGCGGTGTCGCAGCCCATCTCGATCAGCAGATCGATGGTCTCCTGGCTGTCGACGCCTTCGGCGATAACCTCGAGACCGAGACTGTGCGCGAGGTCGATCGTCGCCTTGACGATGGCGCGGTCCTCGGCGTTGGAGTCGAGATTGAGCACGAAGGACTTGTCGATCTTCACCTCGTCCACGGGCAGCCGTTTGAGGTAGGACATCGACGAGTAGCCGGTGCCGAAATCGTCGATCGACAGGCGGATGCCCATGTCGCTGAGCTCGCGCAGCAGGTCCAGGACCCGCTCGGGATCGTCCATCATCGCGCTCTCGGTCACCTCCATCTCGATGCGCGACGGCTTGACGTTCCACGCCTCGATCAGCTCGCGGATCTGGCCGAGCAAGTGGCGGTCCTGGAGATTCCACGCCGAGAGATTGATCGCGCTGACGATGTTCAGGCCCATCTCCTGCCAGCGGCTGACCTGGTCGAAGGCCGCGTTGAGCACCCACAGCGTCAGCGGACGGATCAGGCCGGTCTTTTCTGCCAGCGGCACGAACAGCTCGGGAGAGATCAGGCCCATCTGCGGGTGATTCCAGCGGATCAGGCACTCGACGCTGGTCAGGCGGCGGTCGCGCAGCGATACCTTTGGCTGGAAGTTCAGCATCAGCTGGTCCTCGACGCTGAGCGCGGTGCGCAGGTCGCCGAGCAGTTTGAGGTCGCGCAGGCCGTGCTTGTTGAGGCTCGGATCGTAGACCGAGAATTCCATGCGCGTGCGGCGCACCGAGTGCAGCGCCACGTCGGCATGGCGCATCAGGGTATCGGCGTCGATGCCGTGTTCGGGGAACAGCGTGATCCCGAGCTGCGCCTTCATGTGCAGCGGGTGACCGTCGAGGTAGAAGGTGCGGTCGAGGGCGTCGTGGACCTGGTGGGCCATCTCCTCGGCACTGGCACGGTCGCAGCTGGTCAGCACGACGACGAAGACGTCGTCGCCGCTGCGCGCCACCATCTCGGTTTCGCCGACCCCCTTGACCAGCACGTCAGCCGCCTGCTGCAGGATCATGTCACCGAAGTAGTGACCCAGGGTGTTGTTGATCTCACGGATGCGGTCCAGGCCGACCATCAGCAACGCGAAGGACGCACTCTCTTTCTGGCTCTCGGTGATGACCTGGTCGAGGCGGTCGAAAAGCAGGTTGCGGTTCGGCAGCCCGGTCATGTCGTCGTAGTGGGCGAGGTACTCGAGTTCGGCGGTGCGCGAGCGGATGCGCTCCTCCAGCTCGTCGCCGTAGCGACCGAGGGCCTCCTCGGCCTCGCGACGTTCGTGGTTCTCGTCGCGCAGACGCTGTTCGGAGGTGACCAGGCGGCGGTTCAGGTAGAGGGTGTAGGCCGTCGTTGTGATCATCATCGCCAGCGCGATCGCGGCGAGCACCAGCCAGTGGCCGTGGTCGTCGATCAGGCTCGCCAGCGTGACACGGTCGAACCCTGCGTAGGGCGGCGCACCGATGGTGCGCAGCAGCTCGTGCACCGGCTGGTAGTCAAGCGGGGTGTTCCACTCGATCGCCGCGTGGGTCATGTCCGAGTCGGGATCGATGTCGAGCAGCGCGACCACGACCTGGCGTGCCAGCGTGTCGGGTGTATGGCGCAGCTTGGCCAGCGGCCACTCGGGGTAGAGCGCGGTGCTGTGCGCGACCGGGAAGAACGCGCTCTGACGGGGCTCGATGAACTTGAACTGCTCACGTTGCAGGTTGTCGTTGGCGCTCATCTGCTGCAGCAAGCCGGCGGGGAGCACGCCGGCGTCGGCGCGCCCCTCGAGCACTGCGTCGATCACCTCCCAGGTGTCGAATGCGGTGAAAAGGGTGCTGTAGTCGTCGTTGGCCACCAGCCCGGCTTTGCGCAGGGCATGCTCGGCCAGCCGCCAACCCGAGAACGAGTGCTCGTCCAGCGCCGCGATGCTGCCACCCTCGAGATCCTCGAAGTGACTCAGGTCGATCCGGTCGCTGCGGGTAAACAGCGTCGCGGAGAGCATGTTCAGGGCATGGCCATCGATCTTCGAGATCCTGGTCGCGATGCGCGTGATGCCGTTTTCGACTTCCAGTTCGACGTAGAGGCCGGGGTCGGTGATCACGAAGTCGAGGCTGGCAGCGCCTGTGTCCACGCCGCTCAGGGTGTTGCTGCGGGTCAGCGGGACCAGTTCGAAGTGGTAGTTGGGGAGGTGGCGGTTGAGGTGCCAGATGACTGGAGACCAGCGTTCGAGTTCGCGATCCGGGTTGCCCTGGAGCTGAACGCCGATGACCACGTCACGGTGGTCGCTCCAGCTCGCTGTCGCCGGCACCAGGCAGGCCAGCAGCAGGCACAGCAGTCGCGGCAGCTGTCCCAGCAGCGAACGCATCATGCCGCAGGCTCCACACGGTTACGGCCACCGTGTTTTGCTTTCAGCAGCGCCTCGTCGGCACGGCGCACCATCTCCACAGGGGACTGGATCGCCGGGTCGGGATAGGCGGCTGCCCCGATGCTGATGGTCACGCGCTCGCGGTCGAGCTGTGCGACCGTGGTGCCGATCAGGTTCTTGCGTACCTTCTCGGCGGCGGTCATCGCCTGTTCGAGGTTGGTCTGCGGCAGCGCGACGGCGAAGGTGCTCTCACCGAAGCGGGCGACCAGGTCGGTCTTGCGAACCGCCTTGTTCAGCACGCCGGCGACCGTCGTCAGCACCACGTCGGCCATGTGGTAGCCGAAGCGGTCGCTGAAGGCCCGGAAGTGGTCGATGTCGACCATCAGCAGCGAGAGATCGGTGCCGTAGCGCTGCGCATCGTTGAAGTGGGCTTCCAGCTTGTCGGTGAAATGGCCACGGTTGGCGGTGTTGGTCAGCGGATCGCGGGTCAGGAGGTCATCGATCCGGCGCTGCGAGGCGGCGTCGTTCAGGATGATCGCGACCTGGCGGGCCAGGTAGTCGAGCAGCACGCGCTCGTCGTCTGGCGTGGGCTTGGCGAACCCGAGCAGCAGCAGACCGAGCAGTTCGCCGCGGTAGAGCAGCGGGTAGTAGGCGAGGTGGCGCGGCATGACGCTGCCTACCCCGAGGTCCAGGGCCAGCTCGGTGCCCTTGTCGCCGACGTAGACGGTGCGGCTCTCGCGTTCGAGCGCGACCTGGCCCGGCAAGCCTTCGCCGATCTTGAGCGATTCGAGGCCGTCGAGATCGAGAGCGTGGCTGGCGTAGGGCGTCAGCCGGTTGCTCCCTTCCTCGAGCAGGTAGATGACGCCCAGCATGCCGTTCGAGATCTCGATGACCTTGTCCAGCGTCCCCTGCAGCAGCTTGTCGGAACTCATCGACAGATCGACCAGCGAGGAGAGCGTGGTGTACTGGGTCAGGCGCCGATCGCGACCGACCACGGCCTCGGCCATCCGGTTGAAGCCCGCGCCGAGCCTCTCGAACTCGTCACGGGTGATGATCTCGGTGCGCACGTCGTGAGCACCTTCGGCGAAGGCGTTCTGCGCGGCCACGATGGCGCGCAGTGGGCGCACGGTGTCGCGGTAGGCGAGGTAGGCGATGACCAGCGAGAGCAGGATGCCCAGGGCGATGAAGCCGTAGACATGGCGCGTGTTCCGCGCGATGTGTGTGGTGATCTTGTCGTCGCTGAGCAGCAGTGCGAGGCCGCCGACCGACTGGTAGTCGCCGTTGAGGATCGGCTCGGCCAGCACGAGATTGCGCTGCGAGTTGATCTCGAGCTGTCCACTGAAGACCTGGCCACCCTCGATGGCCCGGTCGAGCCTGGAGTCGAGCAGGCTGCCGGGTGGCAGCGGCTCGTCTGGCAACCCGGCCGTGGCGATGACCTGGTCGCCCTGGAGCAACGCGACGTAGGTCCTCTCGATGGTCAGCTGATTCTGGATCTGTTGCAGCAGCAACTGGTTGCCGTGCAGCAGCTTCACCCCGATCAGGGCGCCCTGGTCACTGACCGGAACGACGATGATCTGGGCAAGGACCAGTGGTGGCAGCTCGGCATAACGCTGGGGATCTTCGCTGACGAACAGCGCACGCGGCAGCAGCTCGGTGGTGATCAGGTTCTCGCGCAGCGTACCCAGGGCACGGCCCAGGCCACTGCCGAAGTTGTAGTGATTGCCCAGCTCGCCCCGGATCCGGCCGCGCACCACCTGGTCGCGATCGATCGCAAACCAGAGGTCGACGAAGCTGAAGCGTCGCGCGTTGCGTTCGAGCAGGCGGTACAGACCGGCCGCGTCACGCTGCTGGAGATAGAGCGTGGTGCGGTCGTTGTCGGCGTCCTGGACCAGCGCGATGCGCACGTCTTCCAGGGGCCGCTGGTAGGCATTCCAGGCACTGCGCAGGTTGGCCTCCAGCGCTTGCGCGGTCTCGTTCTCAAGCGCGTCACGCATGGTCTGCTTGGTGATGGTCAGCAGGCCGGCCATCGGCACGAAGACGACGAGGGCGAAGGCAATCAGGGTCTTCCAGCCGAGCGACAGGTAGAAGCGCTGCGGCCCCCAGACGACGCGGAAGACGCTGTCTCGGCTGCTCACCTGGACCAGGACCCCTTGGTGGACTCCGCTGCAACGCACGCGAAGAATGCCCGACGTCAGAAGCGACGGGTAGAGATCATTCTAACTGCTGGTTTCGGATGCGGAAAGTCAGGTCGAACATGCGGGGTGACCGGGCGGTCACCCCGCACGTCGAGGCGTCGCGGATGAACGGCTCAGGCGGCGCTCTTGGAGTCGTCGGCCTTGCAGGTGCGGATGCCGAACAGGGTGTAGGCCGGGCACCAGCGAAACAGTCCGGTGGCCAGCGGTACCACCCCGATGTAACCCCAGACGGGGATGATGCCCATGACGGTGAGCGCGATCAGCGCGAGGCCGGCAACGATGCGCAGGATCTGGTCGATACTACCAACGTTCTGCATGACGATTCTCCTGATTGGATGCACGGGGATGCGCCCCGGATAACGACCATTTGACCACGTGGCGCGGCCTGCTTCAGTAACCGGGGTCACACAGCCTCAGGAACCGGCGAGGTGGGCGAGGGCGTCGCGGTCGTGCAGTTCGATGCGGCCGCGGTGCAGGGCGACCAGGCCGCGGTGCTCGAAATCCTTGAGCAGGCGGCTGACCACCTCGCGGGCCGTACCGAGTTCGGTCGCGAGTTCCTGATGGGTGGCGTTGACCATGCCGTCACGGTCGGCCCCGTCGCGCAGGCGGGCGGCGAGGCGCAGGTCCATCCGCTCGAAAGCAACCTCCTCGACGAGCGTGATCAGGTCGGCGATGCGCCGGGCGTAGACGGCGAAGACGAACTGGCGGAAACCGGTCGACCCTGCCAACAGCGCCTGGAACAGCGCGCCGGGCAGCGCGATGGCGCGCACCTCGGTCTCGGTGACGCCCTCGGCCGGGTAGCGCTCGCCGGCGAGAAGGCACGACGTGGTCAGGATGCAGGTCTGCCCGTCGCCGACGCGGTAGAGGGTGATCTCGCGGCCGTTGCTCGAGGTCTTCTGCACGCGCACCGAACCGTCGAGCACCAGCAGGTAGTTGGTGCAGGCGTCGCCGTCGTGGAACAGCGTGATCCCGGCCGGCAGCGTGACCGGGTGCGCCTCGGCGACGAGTCGATCGCGCGCGTCGGGCTCGAGCGCCGCGAGCTTCGGGAAGGCGTCGAGCCACGCGGCCGCGTCGTGCGGCATGCCGGGCTGGTCAGGCGGCGGATTCGCCACGTTGGCTCGCGGCGAATCGCTGTTGCAGGTCGAGGCGCTTGAGGTAGGCATCCCTTGCGATCTGCACGTCCTCGAGGAACAGCGGCAACTCGTCGAAATGCAGAGCCTGGGGACCGTCCACCAGCGCCTTGCTCGGCTCGGGGTGGAAGTCAACCAGCACCATGTTGGCCCCGGCGATCACCCCCTGCACCGTGGCATGCATGACGTCGAGGATGCCGTCGGGATCGGCGTCACGGGTGCCCACCGAGTGCGATGGGTCGACGCAGATCGGCATGCGTGTGAAGCGCTTGACCACCGGCACGTGGGTGAAGTCGACGAAGTTGCGGTGCGGGTCGCCGAGGTTGGACTTCATGCCGCGCAGGCAGAAGATCACGCGCTGGTTGCCCTCGCTGGCGAGGTACTCGGCAGCGTTCAGCGACTCCTCGAGGGTGATGCCGAAGCCGCGCTTGAGCAGGACCGGGTAGTCGCTCTGGCGTCCGACCTGCTTGAGCAGCTCGAAGTTCTGGATGTTGCGCGTGCCGATCTGCAGCATCACGCCGACCGGGTCGCCCGCCTCCTGCAGGGCCTCGTGGATCTCCACGACGTGGTCCTCGTGGGTGACCTCCATGGCGACCACCTGCATGCCGTACTTGCCGGCCAGCTCGAAGACGTAAGGCAGGCAGCTCTTGCCGTGGCCCTGGAACGAGTAGGGATTGGTGCGCGGCTTGTAGGCGCCCATGCGCGTGCAGACCTGGCCGTGGTCGCGCAGCACCGCGAGCATGCGCTCGACGTGCTCCGGGGTGTCGACGGCGCACAGCCCGGCGAACACCTGCAGCGTGTCCTGGCCGAAGCGCACGCCGCGATATTCCCAGGAGGTCGGGCGGCGATCGTTCTTGTGCCGGCCCAGCACGCGGTACTCGCGTGACACCCGGACCGCGCGCTCCACGCCTGGCAGGCTCGCCATGTCATCGAGGTCGAGCAGTGCGGTGTCGCCGATCAGGTAGACCTCGGTGACCATCTGCTGGGCCCCCTGCACGTGATGTACGCGCGCCTGGATGTTGGGCAGGTTGGCGAGGTGTTCCATCAGCTCGGCGTACGGTGTGCTGCCCGGCTCGAGGTTGGAGTCGAGGATCAGGATCATGCTTGCGGGTCCTTGCCGGGTTGGGATTCGGGGTCGCGGTAACGGTGCAGGAGATCGGCGTAGGCGTCGATGCGACGGTCGCGCAGGAACGGCCAGATGCGCCGCAGCTCCTCGGTGCGGCCGAGCGGCAGGTCGACGACCAGCACCTCCGGGGCGTCGTCCGGGGCCTGGCCGAGCAGCTCGCCCTGCGGGCCGCAGGCAAAGCTGCTGCCCCAGAAGTCGATGCCCGGGCCACCGTTCGGATCGGGCTCGTGGCCGACGCGATTGCAGGCCAGCAGCGGCAGGTGATTGGCCACCGCGTGGCCGCGCTGCACGGCGATCCACGCCTCGCGCTGGCGCGTCTTTTCGTCGTCCGCGTCCGGTGGATGCCAGCCGATCGCGGTCGGGTAGAGCAGCAGCCTGGCGCCGGCGAGCGCCATCAGTCGCGCGGCCTCCGGGTACCACTGGTCCCAGCAGACCAGGACGCCAAGCGGGCCGAGGCTGGTGTCGATCGGGCGGAAGCCCTGGTCGCCCGGAGTGAAGTAGAACTTCTCGTGAAAGCCCGGATCGTCGGGGATGTGCATCTTGCGGTAGGTGCCGGCCAGGCTGCCGTCGCTGTCCAGCACCACGGCGGTGTTGTGGTAGATCCCCGCGGCACGGCGCTCGAACAGCGTCGTGACGATCACCAGACCGAGTTCGGCGGCCAGCCGGCCCAGGTGTTGCGTGGTCGGGCCCGGGATCGGCTCGGCGAGGTCGAAGGTCTCGACCCGTTGCGCCTGGCAGAAGTAGCGCGACGGGTGAAGCTCCTGCAGCAGCACCAGCCGGGCGCCGGATGCGGCTGCCTCGCGCACCCCGGCATCGGCCGTTGCCAGGTTTCGAGCGAGCTCTTCGCTGGCGGCATGCTGCACCAGGGCGGCACGCAGGGTTTGCGGGGTGTCGTTCACGGCGTTTCGCTCGACGGGGGAGGGGGATGGTAGCACCGGCGGGCCCGGCAGCTCATCCACCCAGGGGCAGTCCGGCCGGCATCTGCAGGGTGGCGCAGTGCAGGCTGCCATTCTCCTCGATCAGCGCGCGCGCTGGCACGCCGATCACCTCGCGGTCGGGGAAGGCGTCGGCGAGATGCCGCTGCGCGGTGGCATCGGCCGGGTCGCCGTAGACCGGGCACAGCACGGCGCCGTTGATGATGAGGAAGTTGGCGTAGGTCGCTGCCAGGCGCCGTCCGTCGTCGGCGTGCTGCGCGGTGGGCAGTGGCAACGGCACCAATCGGTAGGTGGCGCCGTCTGCGGTGCGCAGTGCGCGCAGTTGCTGCTCCAGGTCGTGCAACGAGGCGTGTGCCGGATCGGCACGATCCGGGCAGGTGACGTGGGCGATGGTGCGCGGATCGCAGAAGCGCACCAGCGTATCGACGTGGCCGTCGGTGTCGTCGCCCGGCAGCGGTTCCACCTCGAGCCAGATCACCCGCTGCAGGCCGAGCGCGGCCGCGAGACGGCTCTCGATGTCGGAGCGCTGGAGCCCCGGGTTGCGCGTGGCGCTGTCCAGGCAACCCGCGGTGGTCAGCAGCGAGCCGAGTCCGTCGCTTTCCAGCGCCCCCCCTTCGACCACCAGCGGCTCGCGACGCAGGTGCGTGCTGCCGAACAGTCCGCGCTCGTGCAGCAGCGCGGTCGCCAGGGCGTCGTGTGCGTGAGGGTACTTGCCGCCCCAGGCGTTGAAGGCGAAGTCGACCAGCTCGACATCACCGTCGCCGGCGACCGCCAGCGGACCGTAGTCGCGCACCCAGGTGTCGTCGGTGGGCAGGCATGCGAAGTGGAGCCGGGCTCCGGGGACTCCGGTGCCCTCGAGCCCGCCACGCACGTGGTCGCGGTGCGCCTGGTCGCGGCAGATCAGCAGCAGATCCTCGCGTTCGGCGATCGCGCGGGCCAGCGCGACGTAGTCGGATTCCGCGGCGGCCAGGCGTGGGCCCCAGTCGCTGTCGGCATGCGGCCAGGCGAGCAGCACGCCGGACTGCGGCGCCCACTCGGGAAGCAGGGTCGGCGCGGCGGGATCGCGCATCTTGAGGGTCCGGAAACGACGACGCGCCCGTCTGGGCGACGGGCGCGTCGGTCGTGGTGTCTTAGCGGTGGACGACGCTGTGCAGGACGAGGTCGTGCTCGAAGAACACGGTGTAGCCCTCGTAGACCCAGCGCGAGATGGGCGGTTCACCGACCGAGGAGACCTTCTCCTTGGGCTCGCCGAATCGCTGGGCGACCTGGTCCATGCTCATCCCGTTGCCCGGGACGATGACCGATACCATCGGCTCGGTGGCTGACGGTCCCTGCTGGGTCGCTGTGGACTGCGCGTGGGCCGCCGAAGCGACCAGCAGCAGGACGAGGCAACAGAGCAGCTTTTTTGTCATCTTTGTATCCCTGACGCTTGATTCCCAAAGAAACTATAGCACCTGCCACGGCCGTGCAGTAGGGGCCGAAGAACCCGCGATCGGGCGCTGGCCCGACCGAAAGGGATTCCCTTTGCTGCATAAGGATATAGCCAAACAGTCTTTCACTGGAGGGGGTTCTGGTCACTAGGATGCCTCCAACCCGAAACCCGTCCCGGAGGCCAAAGTGAACCCCGAATCAACCATCCCGCCCGATCTCGTACTCGATGCCCGCGGTCACCGCTGCCCGCTGCCGGTGCTCCAGGCGACCCGCGCCGCCGCGCGCCTGCCGCGCGGCGCACTGTTGCAGGTGATCTCGGACTGCCCCGGCGCGCATGCCGACCTGCAGGCCTGGGCGCGCCAGACCGGCCGCGAGCTGCTCGAGGTGACCGAAGACGGTGACGGTGGGCAGGCCTACCTGCTGCGCAACGGTGACCGCTGGTTGCCCAGTGCCGTCCTCGACATGCGTGGTCACCCGTGCCCCGCGCCGGTGATCGAGGCGGATCGGGCCCTGTCCGGCCTGGCCGATGGAAAGGTGCTCAAGTTGCTCGGCGACTGCCGCGGTTTCGCCGACGAGGTCGATACCTGGACGCGCAGCACCGGGCGCCGGCTGCTTGGCATCGTGCCGGGCCCGTCCGGCAGCTCGGTCTCCTACATCCAGGGCTGAGCCAGGGCGCACTCAGCGCGCGATTTGGCGGTCGATGGCTGCGCCCAGCTCGTCTGCTGCGCGGCGCCCGGCCTCGTCGAGTTCCACCTCGAGTGCGTCTGCGAGACGTCGCGCGGGTGCGGCGGACGGGCCGTCGCGTCCGGCCGTGAGCCGGGCCCACGCCAGCGCCTCGACCGGGTCGGGTTCGACCCCTTCACCGCTTGCGATCATCTGCGCCACGCCGAGCGCCGCGGTGGCATTGCCGAACAGCGCCGCGCGACGCAGCAGCGCATAGGCGCGCACCGGGTCGCGCTCGACACCGCGCCCCACGCGGTAGAGATGGCCGAGGTTGGCCAGCCCCTCGGGGACGTTCGCGGTGGCTGCCTTGTCGAACCAGGCTGCAGCGGCAGCCTCGTCGACGTCGACGCCACGACCCTGCACGAGCATCAGGCCGAGGTTCACCTGTGCGGCGTGCGAGCCCTGTTCGGCGGCACGCCGGTACCAGTCGACGGCCGCGAATGGATCCTCGCGGGTGCCGAGCCCCCGGTCGTGGAGCACCCCCAGGCGGAACTGCGCATCGGCATCGCCACCCTCCGCAAGCGGCCGCCACGCTTCGAGCGCGGCCGCGAAGTCGCCGCGCCTTGCCGCGTCCTCGCCCCGTGCCGCGAGGCGTTCGGATTCGATCAAGGGCCACAACGCGAGCAGGCTCAGCGCGGCGATGACCGCGTAGATCAGCAGCGTGACCCGTCGGTCGCCCTGGCGTGATCCCGGTCCTTGTGCCGCCGGCGGTTCGGACATGCTCTCTATACTCTGCGTCTCTTGGCGCATGCAGGTCGTGCACTCATGTTAGCTTCAGGCGAGGAGGGCGGAGCGCCGATGGCACCCGAGGAGCTGACTCTCGAAACCGCGTACCTGCGCCTGGCCGCGCAGCGCTGGCACGTCGGGGCGCCGCTGAAGGTGCTCGCGCTGCACGGCTGGCTCGACAACGCCGCGAGCTTCGCCACGCTCGCGCCGCGGCTCACCGGCTGCGACCTGGTCGCCCTGGACCTGCCTGGTCACGGGCGCTCCGAGCATCGTCCTCCGGGCGTGCACTACCACTTCGTCGATTTCGTCCCGGACGTGCTCGCCGCGGCCGGGGCGCTGGGCTGGGCACGGTTCGCGATTCTCGGCCACTCGCTGGGCGCCGGCATCGGCTGCTTCGTCGCGGCGATCGCTCCCGGCGCCGTGACCGGGTTGGCGCTGGTCGAGGGGCTTGGCCCGTTGAGCGGCTCCCCGGACGACGATCCCGACCGGCTGGCCGAGGCGACGCGACAGATGGCCGCGCACGCGTTGCGTGAACCGCGCGTCTACCCCGACGTCGAGACCGCGGTCACGGCGAGGGTGCGGGCCGGCGGCGTGGGCAAGACGGGTGCGCGCCTGCTGGTCGAACGTGCGCTGCAGCCGACCGGGGGCGGCTTCGCATGGCGCAGCGACCCGCGCCTGCGCTACCGCTCGCCAATCTACCTCGACGAGGCGCAGGTGCTGGCGTTCCTCGCCCGGATCCGCTGCCCGGCGCAGCTGCTTACAGGGGCCGACGCGGAACTCGCGGCCCGGCCCGAATTCGCCGCGCGTTGCCGTGCCGTGCGTGGGCTCGACCACCGCGTGCTGCCCGGCGGTCATCACCTGCACCTCGATGACCCGGGGCAGGTCGTCGGACCGCTGACCTCGTTCCTGGAAGGGCTGGCCGACCCGGACGCCTGAGCCGGTCAGGCGCTGTCGCGAAAGAACGCCAGCTGCGCGGCCTCGGGGATCTCCACGCCGGTCACCCGCGCCTGGCGCAGGAGATCCCAGAAATAGCGGTAGGAGGCGCGGTCCTGGAGCTCACCCTGGTACTGGATCGCGCCCCACGACTCGGCCTGGGCGGCGAGCAGGATCGCCGCGGCGTCCTGCACCTCGGCGTAATCGGGCTTCATCGCCTCGACGATCGGCTCGATCTGCGCCGGGTAGATGCTCCACATGCGCAGGAAACCGAACTCGGTGCGTGCGCGACGTGCGTCGCTGAACGTCGCCTCGCGGTTCTTGAGATCGAGCGAGACGTTGTGCGCGGGGACCAGGCCGTTGGCCAGCGCCGCGGCGACCAGTTCGGCCTTGGCACGCGCCAGCAGGCGGTGTTCGAACTGGCCCGGGCTGCGCATCGCCGCGGCCGGGATCGCGCCGTGATGGCTGCTGACGAAGTCCATCAGACCGAAATCGATGACCCGCAGCCACGGGGCGGTCGCGATCTTCCACACGTCACGCAGTGCCCCGTGGGTCTCGACGAGGACGTGCACCGGGATCTCGCGTGACAGGCCGGCAGCCACGACGCGCTGCTGCAGGTAGTCGACGACCGTGAAGACCTGATCGGCCGCGGTCGGCTTGGGGATGGTGAGGTGGGCTATCCGCGCGCCGGCCCCGTCGACCAGGACGTCGATGTCGCGCTGCCAGTGTGGATGGCTCGGATCGTGAATGCGCACACCGGCCATGTCGAAGCGGTTGGCATCGCTGTTCAGTACGTCCGCCACCATCTGCGCGTGCTCCGCCTCGCGTCCGGACGGCGCGCCGTCCTCGCAATCGCACGTGACGTCGAAGATCGGGCCGAGCTCCTGCTGGAGCGCCAGTGCCTTGCGCATCAGTTTCTCGGTTCCGGCGTAGTGGTCACATGCGGTGATCACCGGAAAACGCTTCTCAGCGGTAAACAGGGCGTCTTCGGGATGTATCAAGGAACTATCCATAACATCATGTATTTAATAAGCATTAATCTGGATGCCGACTGAGGTGAGCGGCACCCCCCGGGGCAGCGAGTCTAACCGACGCCGCATCCGTTCGTCAGGCGTTTGCGTGATCGCGGTCAACCCATGATATTGCAGCGCAACATCCAAGCCACTAGCATTTGACTGTCTCGCCCAATTTGGGCGCCACGGGCTTGCAGCATGGAATTCTGGCAGCAGTTGCTCCTCGGTGCGCTCGCGGTCGGTGCCCTCTGGCTGTTCCTGCCTTCGGCGAAGCGTGCGATGCGTGATGCACCGAGCGGCAGCTCTTCGGACTGGATGGGACTGCTGTTACCGATCGCCGCGGTCGTGGCGTTCGTCCTGTTGCTGATCGCCCTGATCTGACATGAACCGAACACACCCCCAGGTCTCCATACTGATGCCGGTCCGCGACGGCGGAGAGCACCTGCGCACTGCGGTCGACAGCATTCTCGGGCAGACCCTCGACGACATTGAACTGGTGTTGGTTGACGACGGATCCCGAGACGACGCGATCGCGCATCTCGATGCGATCGATGACGACCGGCTGCAGCGCTTCGCCAACCCGGGGCAAGGGATCGTCAGCGCGCTCAATTACGCGGCGTTCATGGCGCGTGGCGACTACATCGCGCGCATGGATTCCGACGACGTGGCGTTTCCCGAGCGCCTCGAGCGCCAGGTCGAACTCCTCGAGCGCGAGCCCGGCGTGGGCATCGTCGGCGCGGAGGTCGAGATCTTCGCCGAGGATGGCGTGGGGGAGGGGTATCGCCGCTACGAGCAGTGGGTCAATGGCCTGCGGTCGCCGGCGGACATCGCGCGCGAGATCTTCGTCGAAAGCCCGATTCCACATCCGACAGCGATGCTCTCGAGCCGACTGTTCAGGGCCCTCGGCGGGTATCGCGAAGTGGCCTGGGCCGAGGATTACGATCTCTGGCTTCGCGCCCACCTGCAGGGTGTGGGCATGGCCAAGCCGGACGGGGTGCTGCTGCAGTGGCGTGATCGTGAAGGGCGCCTGTCCCGGGCCGACAGCAGGTACACCGTCGAGCGCTTCCTGGACGCCAAGGCGCACTACCTGGCCCGGTCACGACTGCGTAACAGGGCGGCCGTGATCTGGGGCGCCGCGCCGACCGGAGCACGCCTGCATGACGCGCTGGCACGCGAGGGGGTCACCACGTCGGCATTCATCGATATCGACCCCAAGAAGATCGGGGGCCGCAAGCGTGGCTGCCCGGTGTTGCCGGCCGAGGCGGCTGCCGAGGTGGCGCCGGCGCTGATCATCGGCGCGGTGGGCTCGCGGGGTGCGCGGGCCAGCATCCGCACCGAGCTCGACGGTCACGGCATGGTGGAGGGTGAGGATTACCTGTTCGCAGCGTGATTTCGGTTCACTCACGTGGACAGTTAGACAGTTAGGCGTCCCTGGCTCCGCAGACGTATGTGAAATATATAAATAACATTAGTTAATTAAAGTAACACAC
>JAACFL010000264.1 GCA_009937385.1 Gammaproteobacteria bacterium
CGGCGCCTCATGGCCAGTCCCTCGCCGGGGTCAGGAACGAGCCGCCGGTGCCGGCGGCAAGCTGCCAGTAGGCGGCGGCCGCATAGGCGTCGCCCTCCATCGGCAGCAGGATGGTGTTGACCGGAATGCCGTCGGGCAGCTTGCGCACCGCCGTGAAGTAGTGCTTGAGCCGTGCATCGGCGGAGACCGTCGCGCCGCGCGGCCGGGAACGGCCCTGGGTCGGCAGCCCGTCGGTGACCAGGATCAGGTTGTCCGGGCGCGGTTCCAGCCGCGCGGCCACCTCGAACGCACGCTCCAGGCTGGTCCCCTCTCCCGGCACCACGGCACGCAGTCCGGCGGCCGCACGCCCCACCTGGGCACCGTCGTCGGCATCGAGCCAGGTGCCGTCGCTGCCGTCGGCGGCAGCCCAGGTCCGCGTGTTGAACGCCACCAGCTGGAAACGCGCATCGCGCGGCAGCTGGCTCAGCAGCCAGTCGGCGGTGGCCAGCGTGCGCTGCCACTTCGGCGCGGCGCGCTTCTGCGCGTCGCTCATGTTGCGCCGGCGCACCACGTTGACCAGCGTTTCGTCGAGCATGCTCGCCGAGGCGTCGACCAGGATCAGGATGCGCCGCCCACCCACCTTGAGTCCGGTCAGGTACTGGCGGTCGCCATCACCGACCACCTCGAGCACGCGATTGCCCGGGTCCTCGGCCCGCTCGGCCTCGGCGGCGAGGCGCTTCGATTCGCTGTCGAGGCTCTCGAGGTCGCTCTTGAGCTGTTCGATCGCCGCCTCGCGCGCCAGCGCGACCCGTTCGAGCACGCTCCTCTCCAGTTCCAGCGCGGCGATCTCGGCCTCGATGCCGCTCGCCTCGGCATCCGCCTCGATGCGCGCCTCGTCGGCGGCCCGCAACGCGGCCCGGTCGTCATTGAGCGCTTCGCGGGCGCGGATCGCCTGGCGCTCGAGATCGACCGCCTCGGCGCGCAGGTCGGCGAACACCGTCTCGCGGCTGCGTACCGTGTCATGGTTGAGGATCAGCACCAGCAGCACCACGGCGCCGAAGCCGCAGAACATGATGTCGAGGAACGACAGCGAGAACGGCGAGATCGGCCTGCGCTTCACCGTCCCGGCCTGCTCAGCCGCGCATGCGCCGGATCAGCCAGTGATCGACGTAGCGCTCGCTGTCGAGTACCAGCCGCTCCTGCATCAGCTGCAGCTGGTGGATGAAGAACATCAACACGATCGAGATCACCAGCGCGATGAAGGTCGAGTTGAACGCGACGCCCAGGCTCGAGGTCACGCCGGTGATGTCGCCCTCGACCGCGCGGTGCGCCTGGCCGAGCGCATCGCCGATGCCGCGCACGGTGCCGATGAAGCCGACCGACGGGATCGCCCAGGCGATGTAGCGGATGATCGACAGCTCCGACTCGAGGCGCTCGCCCTCGGCACCGCACAGGTCGCGGGCGGCGGTCGAGACGTCCTGCACGTTGCCGGTCGCGGCGAAGCGCTCGATCGCCGCCTGCAGCGCGCGCGGCAGCAGACCGTGACGCTGCGTGGCCGGCAACGACTCCAGGGTGCGCGACAGCTCGCGGGTGTCCTCCGGCCCGATCGGAAGCCCTTCGGGCAGCCGCAGCACGTCCTCTCCGAGCAGCTTCTGCTGGCGCCAGGCGGCCCGCCCCTTGTAGCCGAGGATCGCCAGCGCCCAGAGCATCAGCACGAAGCACGCCTCCTGCTCGTAGTCCTTGATGACGATGTAGAAGGAGCGCGTCGGCTCGCGTTCCGGCTCGGCCTCGAGCTGCGCGGCGATCGCCCGCGCATCGAGTTCCGCCTGCGGCCGGACCAGCGCGACGAAGATCGCGTGGACCAGGATGAACGCGAGCAGCAGTGAGACGACCTGGTAGACGAACTCGTTGGGAAAGCGGCTGGGCATAAAGCGCTCCTGCGTGAATCTCAGATGTCGACCGGGAAGGCGACCGCGCTGTCGGCGCTGATCTTCTCGCGCGGCGTGAAGGTCGGCGCGGGTTTTGGCAACGACTCGGCCTCGCGCGCGGGCGCGGCTGGCGGTGCGTCCTGGGCATCGCGGGTCGCGGTTGGTGGCGCATCGGCCGCGGCCAGCAGACCGCTGAAGAGCAGACCCAGGAGCGCGATGGCGAGATGGCGTGGCATGACCCTACCCTAGCGCGCGTAGCGGGCCACGCGGAAGCCGAGGTCGTCGCGTGCGGCCCGGCTGTAGTCGCGGTAGGACAGGCGCAGCTCGGTGATGCTGCCGAAACGCCAGCTCGCGCCACGCACCACGTGGTGCTCGCCGGACGCCGGCCCGACCGGGTCGGTGACCCGCTGCCCGGGGACGCCCGGGTAGACCGCGTAGTGGTCGTGGACCCACTCGGCGACGTTGCCACCGAGATCCACGAACCCCTCCGGCCACGGCGCGAAGCTGCCGATTGGCGCCGAGCCGCGGTAGCCGTCGTCGTAGCCCGGCACGGTGTCGGCCAGGGTGTCGCGGATGCGCACGTCGGCGTAGTTGCCCGACACCGCCACCGGTGGATAGCCGCCATCCCAGGGGTAGCGCGACGGCGTCTCGCGCCCATGCACGCGGGCCACATAGGCCCACTCCGCCTCGGTCGGCAGGCGGTATCCGGTATTCAGTGGCGTGACCGCGACCATGCGCTCGCCCTGCTGGACGTAGGCTTCGGGCAACCCCTCCTGGCGGCTCAGCCAGTTGCAGAAGCGCGCGGCGGCGTCCCAGTCGACGCGCACCACCGGCTGGTCGTCGGCGTTGAGCACGGCGCCCTCACCGCGGCCCGAGTCGTGGCTGCCATCGAAGCGCCGGAACTGGGCGTTGGTCACCTCGGTGACACCGAGGTAGAAGGGCCGCGTCAGCTCCACCAGCCGCGCGCTCTCGTTGGCCCGGCGACCCGCCTCATGCCACCGGTCGCGCTGAGCGTGGCCGGCGTCGCCGCCTCGGCCGCCGCCGCTGTGGTCTGCAACGTGACGTCGACGCGCTGGCTGGCCGCCGCGTTCGGGGTCACCTTGACCCGCTGCGTTGCGTAGCCGTCACGGCGGAATTCCAGGGTGTGTTCGCGCGTGGCGAGGCGCAGCCGCTGGGTCGCACGTCCCGCCTGTTTGCCATCGATCCAGAGCTCGGCGTCGGCCGGCGTTGCGCTGACGAACACGGTGCCGAGAAGGGCCGACAGTTTCAGCCGCAGCTCGGTGGTCTGCTCCGCCTCGAGTTCCACGTCGCGCTCCACCGCGCGGTGTCCGGGCAGCGCCAGGCGCAGCCGGTGCGGTCTGCCCGAGGCGAGTTCCAGACGCAGTGGCGTGGTGCCGCGGTAGACCTGGTCGACGGTGACCGTCGCACCGGGGGGGGTGCTGTCGAGCTCGAGGACGCCGTCTGCCGGTGGCAGCACGATGTCGTCGAGTACCAGCGCCTTGCCCGCCTCGACCGGCAGGTCGAGCTGCACGCGCTTGTACCCGGGCAGTTCCAGCAGCAGCGTGCGCGTGCCCTGCATCAGCTCGGTCTCCAGCGGGGTCGTGCCCAGAAACGCGTCTCGGAGCATCACGCGCGCGCCCTGCGGCCGGCTGTCGAGACGCAGCTCGGCCCATGCCGGCTGCAGCGTGAAGGCGAGCGGCTGGACCTCATCCAGGCCCACGACGTCGACCTCGGCCTCGACCGGAAGGTAGCGCTCGCTCTCGACGCGCAGCGCGTGGCGACCCCGTTGCACGGCATGCAGACCGTCGGGCCCGGCCGCGACCGCTTCGCCATCGACGAGAAGCGTGTAGGGCACGTCGGGCTCGAGGGTCACCGCGAGGCGTCCAGGCAGCTCCTCCAGCGCGAAGCGCAGCTCGCGGGGGCCGTCGCGGCTGACCGCGACCCGCGCATCGATATCACGGTAGCCTTCGCGCCGCGCGGTGACGCGGTAGTCGCCGGGCAGCAGCAGCAGGCGACCGGCCAGCGGCACGCCCGGCAGCAGACCGTCCACGTCGCGCGCCTCGGGGGCCGGTTCGATCACCAGCGTCACCGGCACGGCGAGCAGCACGAACAGCGCCACCAGTGCGAGTGCGGTGAGCACGCCGGCGACGAGATGCCTTCGGCCACGATGAACGGCTGGCGGCGACGCCGTGGCCGGTGTCAGCAGCTCGGCCTGGGGCGAACGCGCACCGGCGGTCGAGCCGGGGGGCGTGGCCGACGGCGGCACGAAGCGCTCGGCGGTCACGAACACCTGGTCCCCGCGGACCTGCCACAGCAGCATGCCCGACTCTCCGACCTGGACGCGGTCGCCCGACTTGAGCCAGCGCGACCCCTCGACCCGCTCGTGGTTATGGTAGAGCCGCACGTCGTCACCGGCTGGCTGCAGGTAGGGATGGCCGTCGGCAAGCGCGATGTAGCCGGCCACCGTGCCGGACTCGATGCCGGGCACGACCAGGTCGCACTGTCCTTCCCCGCCGAACTGCAGCGGCAGCGCCGACTCGGCGACCTGGCGGTCGCCGTTCGCGTCATGCAGGTAGTAGACGCGGCTCACAGCGCTTCCGTGCAGCGCACGTCGACCGGGGCCGGCGTGCCGTCGGCAGCGATCGTGAAGGTCA
>JAACFL010000265.1 GCA_009937385.1 Gammaproteobacteria bacterium
CGCGGTGCCGTCCGGCACGCCCCACGCAGCGGCCAGCGCGAGCAGCGGCAGGCCAAGCAGCAGGGCATCGCGTCCGCGACCACGGAACAGCGGCAGCAGCAGCGCGCCGAGCACCAGCAGCAGGGCAGGCGGGAAGCTAACGGTCATAGTAATCGTCCGGGCGTTTCAGCAGCTTGCCCAGGAGCTTCGCGACCACCACCATCGCCGCACAGGCCAGAAAGCCGTACCAGGCGTAGAAGCCGAACTCGTCGTCGATGCCGAAGTGCTCGTACTGCGTGACGAAGAGATCGAGCAGTACCGTCAGCAACAGCACGATGCAGAAGCCGATCCACAGGCGGCGAACTGACTTCGGCGTCGTCAGCCAGTGTTGCTCATGGTCGTTCACGGGCCACCTCCCACGAGCTGCTCGACCAGCGTGAGCGCCGGGTCGGGGTAGAAGAACAGCACCACTGTCAGCGTCGCAGTCAGCACCAGCGCGGCCACCATCGCCAGCGGTGCCTCGCCGTGGTCGGCGTGAGCTTCGTCCCGCGCCGGACGGAAGAACGCGGCGTAGACGATCGGCACGAAGTAGGCGGCGTTGAGCAGCGTGCTGGCGACCAGCACGGCAACCGCGAAGTAGTGCTCCGTCGAGAGGCTGCCGAGCATCAGGTACCACTTGCTGATGAAACCCGCAGCCGGTGGCAGGCCGATCATCGACAGGGCGCCCACGGCGAACGCGCCGAGCGTCCACGGCATCCGCCGGCCGATGCCGTCGAGCTGGCTGACCTCGGTCTTGTGCGCGGCGACCAGGATCGCCCCGGCGCAGAAGAACAGCGTGATCTTGCCGAACGCGTGCATCACGATATGCAGGCCGCCGCCGATCACCCCCCAGGTGGTGGCCAGCGTCGCGCCGAGCACCACGTAGCTGAGCTGGCTGACCGTCGAGTAGGCGAGGCGGCGTTTCAGGTTGTCCTGGCGCAGCGCGACGAGCGAGGCGATGAGCATCGTCGCGCCGGCGACGTAGCCGAGCAGCGTGGCCGCATCGCTGCCGGCGAGCAGATCGATGCCGAAGATGTAGACGGTGATCTTGAGCACGCTGAACACACCCACCTTGACCACCGCGACGGCATGCAGCAGCGCGCTGACCGGCGTCGGCGCGACCATCGCCGCCGGCAGCCAGCGGTGGAACGGCATCAGCGCCGCCTTGCCGATGCCGAACAGGAACAGGGCGTAGAGCGCCAGCAACGAAACGCCCGAGACCTTGCCAGCCAGGATGCCGCCGGGCGCGAAGTCGGTCGTGCCGGTCAGCTGCCAAGTCCAGACGATCGCGAACAGCAGGAATCCGATCGACGTACCAATCAACAGCCCGAGGTAGGTGCGTCCGCCACGCTTCGCCTCGTCGGTGCCGGCATGGGTGACCAGTGGGAAGGTCGCCAGAGTGAGCGCCTCGTAGAAGATGAACAGCGTGACCAGGTTCGCCGCAAACGCTGCGCCGATCGCGCTCGCGATCGACACCGCGAAAAACGCGTAGAAGCGCGTCTGGTGCTTCTCGTGGTGGCCACGCATGTAACCGATCGCGTACAGCGTCGTGACCATCCACAGGAAGCTCGCGACCAGCGCCAGTACCAGCCCGAGGGGTTCGACGACCAGGGCGAGACGCACACCGGGCAAGGGCTCGGCGAAATACCATGCCGGACGCGCGCCGCTGGCGACCTCCGGCCACAGTGCGACGACGCACAGGAACGTCGCGGCACCGGCCAGCAGCGAGACCGCCTCGCGCGCGTTCGGCCGCCGGTCGAGGGCGACGATCAACGGCACCGCCAGCAGCGGCAGCACCATGCTCCAGGCCGGCAGGGTGCTCACCGCGCCACCCCGAGCAGCTCAAGGGCGATCCCGCTCGCGGTACCCACCGTCAGGTCGGTGTCGATGCCAAGCCAGACGTTGGCCGCGACCAGCACCCAGACCGGCAGCAGCAGGTGCCAGGGAGCTTCGGCCACGGCGGCCGCGCCGTCGGGTCGGGACTGCATGTAGGCCACCTCGATCACGCGCCAGACGTAGATCACCGCGAGCAGCGAGCCGAACAGTACCAGCGCTGCGATCGGCCACCAGCCCGATTCGAGCGCGGCCAGCACCAGGTACCACTTGCTGATGAACCCCGCCGTCAGCGGCACGCCGATCAGGCTCAATCCCCCCGCCACCAGCGCCGCCATGGTCAGCGGCATGCAGCGGCCGAGGCCCTTGAGGTCGACCAGCCGCGCACCGCCGACCCGGTAGACCACGGCGCCGAGTGCGAGGAACAGCACCGCCTTCATGACCGCGTGGTTGAACAGGTGCACCAGCGCGGCGGTCAGCCCGGTCACCGACGCGAAACCGATGCCGAGCATGATGTAGCCGATCTGCGCGACGCTCGAGTAGGCGAAGATGCGCTTGACGTCGTCCTGGAAGATGGCGACCGTCGAGGCAACCAGAATGCCACCCAGGGCGAGCATCAGCAGCAGAGAGCTGAGCCAGAAGGTCGAGAAGGTGGTGCCGAGGCCGAAGATGGTGAACAGGAAGCGCAGCAGCACGTAGACCGCCACCTTGGTCGCCGTGCCGGCGAGGAACGCCGTCACCACCGACGGCGCGTAGGTGTAGGCGTTCGGCAACCAGAGGTGGAGCGGGAACAGCGCGATCTTCAGGCAGATGCCGACCACCAGGAACGCCGCCGCCGCGATGGCCGTGCGGTTGCCGTGCAGTTCCGGGACGCGCGCGGCGAGGTCGAGCATGTTCAGCGTGCCGGTCAGCATGTAGAGCAGGCCGACGCCGATCAGGATGAAGGTGGCACCGAGGGTGCCCATGATCAGGTACTGGTAGCTCGCGGTCAGCGCGCGGCGGTCGCGCCCGAGGCTGATCAGCGCGTAACTCGACAGCGACG
>JAACFL010000266.1 GCA_009937385.1 Gammaproteobacteria bacterium
CCCGGGTGTTCGCGACCGATTGAGCGCCGGCCGGGTCGCTGGGCATCGGCAGGACGTCAGTTCAGTGGGGGGCGCCCACATCCGAGACCACCTTGATGGTGATTCGCTCCGACACCAGGTGCTCGGCCCAGGGCAGGTGCTCCTCGTCACCGAGCACCAGCTGCAGGGTGTGTTCGCCGGGTGGCAGCTCGATCACCGCCTCGGTCTCGCCGTTCATGTAGTGCCGGTGATTGGGGTCGAACGGGATGACATCGTCCATCGACTCGGGCGCGTCGACGTTGATCAGCAGGTGGTGATGGCCGGCGCGGTGGATGTTGACGCCGACCGGCGCGATCTCGATGTGCTGGGCGCCGAACGAGACGTGAACCGGACTGGTGATGACGGCACCGTCATGCAGGTTCTCGATGAACACCGAGGCGTTGTTGCGCGCCTTGTGCGCCGCGAGCGGCGGCGCGAAGGCCAGGATGATCATGAGGATGAGCGGGATCGAGCGATCTGGAATCTTCATGGGTGGCTCCTTGCCGTCACACGAGGTCGCAGAGTAGCAATCCTGAACGTGCAGTCAATCCCGTGGAGCTATTCCGCCAACACCACGATGCGGATGCGATCGGAGACCAGCTGCGCATCCCAGGCGACGTGCTCCTCGTCGGCGAGCAGCACCTGCAGGGTGTGCTGACCCGGCGGGAGCTCGATCTCGGCCTCGCTCTCACCGTCGACGAAGTGCAGGTGTTGTGCGTCCATCGCGATGACATGCTCCAATTCGGAATCCGGGTGGGCATGGTCGATCAGCAGGATGAAATGGCCAGCGCGGTGCTTGTTGATTCCGACCGGAGCGACCGGGATACGCTGGGCCTCGAAGCGGAGCCTGACGGGGCTGCTGACCTCGGTACCGTCCAGCGGCTCGACGATGCGCACGCTGGCATCATCCTTGACCCGGTGAGCGTGCGCCGGCAGCGCGATCAGCAGCGCTGCGAACAGCAGTATCGGGATGGATGCGGTCTTCATGGTCGACGCCTCCCACGACCCACAATACCGCACTTGTTTGCAGGGTCAAGGATCCGCGGCGCCACGTGCAGGCGTGTCACACCATGGTGTCTGAACTGATTCATCTTTTCATCCCGTGATCACTTGGTCGTTGCATGGATCCCGCCTAGGGATGCGACTGGGGCGATCAATTGGCAAAGATGGGCGGATTCTGGATGAGGGAGAGATCGCGTGATCAGTAGGGTGTGCGAGAGATTGACCGGGTGTGTGGCCGGTGGTGCGATATGTAATGGGTTGATATCGAGCAGCGCAGTCACGACGTGGCAAAGTCCGTGGCCATCGAGTTCTGGGAGACGGCGGCGATCTTCGTGATCGTTGTGGAAGGCATCGATTAGATTTGGTCTGGTGATCTGCATGTAGATAATTATTTATATCGATCAATTACCGGTCTAACCGCGCTGCCGGTGATGCCTCGTTGCTTTCGCGGGTGGCTGGCAGTCGGCAAAACCCTTGGGGCGCCACGTTGAGGGCCGCATTGAATTTGCTCGACATATTTTGGAACGCGATCATTGCCGTCAGTTCAATGATGGCTTCTTCTTCGAAATATTCGCGCAGCGTCGCGAACAGCGCATCATCGACCTGGCGGTCGCTGCACGTGATCGCCTCGGCGTAGTCGAGGGCCGCGCGCTCCGCGGCGTCGTAATACGGACTGTCGCGGTAGCCGGGCAGGTCGACGAGCTTGGAATCGCTGACGCCGTGACGCAGTACCCGGGCGCCGTTGATGTCGACGCAGAACGTGCACCAGTTGAGTTGCGAGACGCGCACCGTCAGCAGTGCCCGCAGCGCCGGCGAGAGCGGCGATCCACGCCGGTCGAGAGTGCCGAACAGCAGCGCCAGCGCGGCGAACACCCGGGGCGAGCGGCCCCAGAGCCGTGCTGGCTCGAGTACCGCTCCGTAGCGGCGGCGCTGATTCCACAGGAACAGCCGGACGTACCACGGAAAGCGGTGACTGGGCGGGGTGGTGATGCGTGTCATGGGCGATTCCGTCAACGCAGTCCCTGCTTTGCCTGCAGACCGCGCACGTAGGCGATAATGTCGGCGACCCGCTCCGGCGCCACGTCGGGCTGCGCCGGCATGTCGCCGAACTCCCAGTGGTGCTGCACCACGCCCTGCTTCACCGCGCGGTAGAAGGCGAGGTCGGCGTGATGACTCGCGACGTAGTAACCGTGCACAAGCGGCGGTCCCTTGTCGCTGCCGCGCGCGGCCGGGCCGTGGCAGTCGCGGCACTTCGCCGAGTAGACCTCGGCGCCGCGGCCGGCATCGGCCTGGTAGCTGGCGGGAGGCAGGCCGAGGCGCGCGAGGCGCTCGGTGTCGCTGCCCTGGCCGCAGGCGGCGAGCAGGGCGCTGGAGGCCAGCAGCGTGGCGGTGGCGAGATGGCATTTGTGTCGCATCGGTCAGCCCTCCGGTTGCCAGTCGCAGTTCATGTGTTTTGCCCCCTGGCAAGCGCGCTCGCGCGCGCCCCAGAGCGACTTGACGTAGGCGAGGACGTTGTCGATATCGGCCTCGCTGAGCACGGCGCTCCAGGCCGGCATGCGGCCCCCACGGGCGATCGAGCCCTCGTGGATCAGGGTGCGCAGCTGGGCGTCCTCGTGGTGCCAGGCGTGCGCGGTGCCGTCCAGCGCCGGGGCGAGCTTGTCAGGATCGAGCGGTGCGGTGGCCGTGCCCGGGGTTTCGCCAACGCCGTTGTCGCCGTGGCAGGCCGCGCAGAACTCGACGTAGATCCGGCCCCCCGCGGCGGCGGTCTCCGTCGCGACCGGGAGGCCGAAGCGCCGCCAGCTCGTGCCGTCGTCGTCGCTGGTGAAGATCCGCCCCTTGTGGGTCAGCACCGCGAGGCGTTGCGGGTCGTCG
>JAACFL010000063.1 GCA_009937385.1 Gammaproteobacteria bacterium
ACATAGGATTCACATCGCAAGTACAGTCCCGAGCCCCAAAGTCCTAGCCCAGGGCTCAGAACCCCTCCCCTTCGAGGTTCGGATCTACCTTCCCGGTCACCAGTACCAGCTGAACCGGAGTTGCAGGTAGTCGTCCTGCGAGATCGGATTCATGGGGCTTTCGCTCACCGCATCGGCGAAGAGACGCAGCCTCAGTTCGGCGACCAACGACTCCCCCACGCGTCGCTCTGCCTCAACGCTGAACAGCGTCTCGCCGCTGTCGACATCGACCAGCAGACCGGCCAGCAGCGTGCTGTCTTGGGCATCATTACGCGCCCAGCGCAGACCGGCGAAGATATCGTTGTCGTAAAGCGTGGCTAGGGCATCCCGGCCACGACCGTCGTAGAGCCCCTCCAGCAGCACCCCGACGTCATCGGGCCGGCCGGCGACCTGGTAGAAGGTGTATTCGAACCCGCCGACGACCGCACCAAACACGTCATCGTTGCGCTCCCGGACCAGCGCCTCGAGCTTCCACAGCCAGGCCTCACGGGTGTACTGCAAGTCGAGGCCAGCCTGGCTCATCTGCTCGTAGACTGGCCGCAGGGTCCGCGTGGAAGGGTCCAGAACGAAACGGGGTTCCCGATCGGTGCCGTCGAACAGGTGCAGCCCGAGATCGAGATCACCGATGAAGTGGCTGTAACGGAGCGCGACGTCGACGTGGCTTCCTCCGGCACCCGACTCGTAGAGCGGACGGTCGGTGTCGATCGGCACGGGTGACCTCAGCCGACCCGACGAACCGGGGAAAGTCCTTTCGCGGAAATAGGGCATCACGAACAGGCCCAGCCGGCCCCAGTCGCGTTGCAGGTTCAGGTTGACCATCGGCTGGCCGAGCTTGTCCTCCTGGTCGATGTCCTCAACCAGGTCGACCTGGTTGATGATGTCGACCAGGTGGCGCGATTCGGTGACGCCCCAGAAGACCCGGTTCACGCCGAGCAGCAGGTCCCAGTCGTCGGCCTCGTAGGCCCAGTAGAGCTCACGCAGGTCAGCATGCGTGCGCTGGTCGTCCCAGCCATCAAGCCGGGCGAAGCCGACCAGGGCCGCCCGATACCGACCGTCATCTGCATACCACCGTGCCTCGGGCTGGAGCAGCACCGACCCCTCGGTGCCGCCTCGCTGCCCTGGCCACCGCGGGGCGTGGAAGAAGTGCCGCCCCTCGATCCCGACGAAGCCCGAGGTCTCCCACTCGCCGGCCTGGCCCGGGGCCACCAGCACGGCGGCCAGGACCAGGAAGGCGAGCAGGCGCAGGTAGAGTCCCAACATCGGTCCGCTCCCGTAGTCCCTGCCTTAGCGCAACCGCTTCAGGCGGCCCTTGACGAAATCTTTGCCATCGAGGCCCAGGCCGAAACGGTAGTCACCGTAGACCAGGTCGGTGGCCTTGCGGGTCTGGTGATTGACCATCGCCAGACGGTGCGCTCGCCACACCCCCCCGGGATACTCGCGGTAGTCGCCAAGCTCGAGGGTCTTGAGCAGGTCGCCCCGACGGTCGTAGAACTCCACCTTGCGGATCTGGTGGACCTCGCGGTCGATCCACGACACCTGGCGGGTGTAGCCGGAGTTCTCGTAGCGCGGGTGGCGCACCACGACGTCGCAGGTGAATGCCCCGCATGTCTCCTCTCGCAGCCACTCGTAGTCGTACTTGTTGAGCTCCAGCGACGTGAAGTCCTCGAACGCGAACTCGGAGCCGACGAATGGGCCCGACTTGTTCGCCGAGGAGATGCGCTTGACCCGCTTCAGCGCCGGAAGGTAGAGCCACTGGTCGTCGGGATCGAGGATCCTTGCGTGCGACAACAGCGCGGTCCCAGCGATGTCGCGCGGCGTCGAGAACATCACCAGACTCTGGTCACCGACCGACTCGTCTGGCACTTCCAGCGTCGCGATGGTCAACCGTCGCTGGGTCTCCTTCCCGGTGGCATTGCGCAGCACCATGGTCAACTCCACCTCGCTGTCACCGAAGCCGCGGTCGGAGCGGTCTGACAGCGCGGCGACTTCGAAGCCTTTGAGCTGTGCCTCGGTCGATCCGCGTGGCGCGGTCTCCATCGCCGCCTCAACGGTCGGTACGGTCGCGATCAGACCAACAGCGAGCAGCAACGCAGCCGTGCCCTCGGCCAGACGCTTGGGGAGTGGGTTGGATGATTTCATCGTTTCGTCTCCAGGGTTGCTTGCAGTACGCCGGCGCTCGAGAAGCAGCAGCAGTGCCGGCAGGAACAGGAAGTCGAGCAGCAGGGCGAAGACAATCGCCAGGACCGTCAGCAAACCCATGTCGACGTTGATCTTGAAGGTCGAGGTGGTCAGCACCAGGAAGCCGACGCTGAGGATCACCGTGTTGATGACGATCGCCGTGCCCACGGAATCGAAGGCATGACGAATCGCATCGGCAGTCGTCAGCCCGCGCTCGCGGCGTGCGCGAACAAACTTGGTCAGCAGGTGGACGCTGTCGTCGACGATGATCCCCAGCGAGATCGACGCCACGGTCGCCACCGAGAAACCGACGCTGCCGACCAGAAGGGCCCACGCGCCGAAGGTCGCGAGGATCGGCAGCGCATTGGGCAGAAGGCTCAGCAGGCCGAGCCCCAGGCTGCGCAGCGCGAGGACCATGATCATCGAGATCGCCACGATCGCGACCACCGAGCCGGTCACCATGCTCATCACGTTACGCTCGGCGATGTAGGTGAACATTACCGCGGCGCTGGTCGGCTTGGCCTGCAGCCACTCCGGCGTGTTCTCGTCGAGCCAACGTGCGGTTCGATCCAGTAGCGCCTTGGTCTCATCGGAGGTCATCGGGGCGAGTGTCGCCGTGACACGCGTCGCCGACTTATCGATGTTCACGCGGTCGTTGAGATCGAGTCCGTAGGGCAGCGACATTTCGTAGAGCAACAGGTACTGCGCCGACAGGTCGTGGTCTTCGGGCAACCTGTGATGCGCGGGATCGTCACCGTGCAGGTTGCGATTGAGTCGCTTCATGATGTCCGTAAGGGCATAGACGTGGGTCACGCCGGGCTGTGCACGGAGGAATTCAGCGAAGGCCTCGACGTTCTCCAGGTACCCTGGATCGCTCACCCCGCCCGGTCCCTGCGCCTCGACCGAGTACTCGATCGGGTAGAGGCCGAAGTGCTGGAGCGCCCGATCAGTCTCGGTACGGAATGAAACACGCTCGTCGAAATACTCGACCCACTGGTCGTCGAGCTGCAGCGAGGGGATCGCCGCGACGAGCAGCAGGGTCGCTACCCCGGTACCAAGCACCAGACGACGTGGGTTCGCGATGACGAAATCGGCGAGCCGGTGCATAGGACCGTCCACCACGACCTGGCCGCGTGGGGCCACCCGGTATGGCAGCAGGCTCACCAGCGCGGGCAGCAACGTCAGCGAGAACACCCAGGCCGCCACGATGCCAGCGGCGGTGATGTTGCCGAGGTGCCAGAAGGGTGGCGCGTCGGAGAAGTTGAGCGCAAGGAACCCGATGACCGTGGTAACGGATGTGATCGTCACCGGCAGCAGGTTTTGACGAAGCGCCTCGACCAACGCCGCGTCCTTGGCCGCACCCTCGCGCATCGCTGCGCGCATCGAGACCAGCACGTGGATCGAGTCGGCGATCGCCAGGGTCAGGATCACGATCGGTGCCGACGCCGAGATCGGTGTCAGCTTGACCCCCGCGTAGCCCGCCACGCCCATCGCCGCCAGCGTCGACAGCACGATCACCGCCAGCGTCGCGAGCGTGCCACCCACCGAGCGCACGATGACCAGGGTCATCACCAGAATCGCGACGAACATCAGCGGAACCAACGAGCCGAGGTCGCCCACACCGGCCTCGGCGAAAGCGTTGTTGAGCATCGACACGCCTGTCAGCGACACCTCGAGGTGGGTGAAGTCGGTGGCGATCCGGGCCTGCAGGTCACGCGCGACGGCTACCGCTTCGGGCACCTCGGTCAGGCTCTGCTCGGGGTACTGCAGGACCACGTTGACCGCGGTCGCGCGTGAGTCGGGGGTCACGAGCTGGCCATTGAGCAGCGGTTCGGCGAGTGCAATCCGGCTTCTCTCAGCGAGCTGTTCCGTGGTCAGGTGCTGCGCGTCACTGATCAGGTCCTCAACGATCAGCTCATCGCCTTCAGCATGGGTGTGCTGGAAATTGCTTAACGAGTCGACGCGGATCGCGAACGGGATCGACCACGCCGCCTCGGTCAAGGCTTCCACCGCCTGCAGAGTCGTGGGCGTGAATACCTCGCCATCGGCCGGTTCCAACACGAAGAGGAAGTTGTCGTTCTTGGTGTAGGTCGCCTGCAAATTTTCGAAGGCGATCAATTCGGGGTTCTCGTCCGAGAAGAAGACTCGGTAGTTGTTCGCGAATTCCAGGCGCGGCATGCCCGCGGCCAGCAAGGCCGTGACCAACAGCGCCCCACCCACCACCGTCCAGCGGTGCCCGATCACGAAACGCGCAAGCGTCTCGGCAAACCGGTCGACCTTCATGAAGTACCCATCCATCTCATTTCTCCCATTCACGTGTTTGCGTCGAGGCCCGTAGCGGTCTGGCTTCCTGACGGCGCGCCTCTAGTAATTGACCGATCAGTCAAGATCAAGCCAAAAAAAACCGGTGACCGCTCCCTTGGCCACCGCCTCGCGTATATCTGGACCGTTTGGTCAATTAATTGGCAAAAAAAACGGCTCATCGGATCGCCTCGATCTGGGCATCCAGCAAGCGGTGCGCTGTCGCCTCGTCCATCGGTCCCTTCAGCGTCGTGGCCAGGCCGGCCATGAAGGTCATGATCATCAGGGCCACTGCTCCGGGATCCTTGCCTGCATCGACCTCACCGGCCTCCTGGGCAGCAGCCACCTGGGTCGTGAGGGACCTGCGCATCTCGGCGAGGTGCGAGTGCATCACCTCCGCGACCTCGGGATCGTGGGGCGCCAGCTCGATCAGCGTGTTCATCGCCAGGCACCCCTTGCGGATCGGCTCGTCCTCGCTGGCCAGATCCACCAGCGCATGGGCAACGGCACGGATGCCCTCCAGAGGCGACTCGGTCTCGCGCAACAGGACGTTCTTGCGGCTACGCATGCCCTCTAGATAGCGCCGCAACGCGGCGACGAACAGGGTGTGCTTATCGCCAAACGCCTGGTAGAGGCTACCCTTGTGCAAGCCTGTGACCTCCAGCAGGTCAGCCATGCTGGTCGCCTCGTAGCCTTTCGCCCAGAACGCCTGGATCGCGGCATCGAGCACTTCCGCTTCGTCGAATTGTCGGGGTCTTCCAACCATGGAACGGAACCCTACTATTAATTGACCGTATGGTCAAGTATTGTTTCTGACCGTGATTCATCAGCCCATTCGCTCCGCGCCTCGCGCTAGTCAGCGCGGTTGCATGAAGAAATCCGTCGTGGCGAGCCGGGCCGACGCGCTGCATCTAAGCACGCGTCGGCCCCGCGCGCTGTCACCGATCGGACACCGGGTCGAGACCGAGGGCCAGACGGCCACTGAAAAGGCGTTGGCGACGCGCCGGCAGCGGGTGGTAGTGCATCGCGCGGACGTCACGCACGAGCCGTTCCATCGGATGGCCACGCATGAAGCCCGGGCCGCCGACCAGTTCCGCAGCCAGCTCGACAACCTGGCGGATGGCGTCGGTTGCGACCGACTTGCGGGCCAGGGTGAGTTCAGCGAGCTCGAGGCTCGGCGTGAACGCGTGGTCGCCGTTGTCGTGCACCATGTCCGTGTGGACCGAACGCGCCAGCGTCATCGCGGTGGTCATCTCGCCGACGACCGACGCCAGTTCTTCGGGCTTGTGGCGCGCCGCGGCGATCGCCAGTTCGACGGCGCGCTCCGCCAGACCGATGTAGGCCGCGGTGATCAGCGGCAGTGCGGTGGGCAGGATCACGTTCCACATCGGGTGCCAAATGCCTGCCGGACGACGTGCGACGACCGCCGCGTCCGGGACGAACGCCTCCTCGAGGAGGACCTCGTGGGAGCCGGTGCCGCGCATGCCCAGCGCATCCCAGGTCTCGATGAGCCTGACCCCCTCGGCGGCGAACGGCGTCGAGAAATGCAGCACCTCGACGCCTTGCTCGCCTTCGAAGCGGGCGCTGCTGACGAACACGTCGGCACCCGCCGCACCGCTGACGAAGCGCTTGTGGGCGGTGACCCGATAGCCACCCTCGACCCGAACCGCCTCGCCCGACGAGTCGAGCCAGTCGTTCGCGCCGGTACCGGCAATCACCAGTTCGCTTGCGGCGATCTTGCGCAACGTAGCGGTGGCCTTGGGGTCGCCATGCAGGTGTTTGAAGACGTTGACCGCGACCGGGTGTGAGTGCATCGCGTAGGCGAGCGCGGTCGAGCCGCAGAATCTCCCGAGGGTACGGATCACGTCGGTGAGCTGCGCGTAGCATGCGCCGCCGCCGCCGAGCTCGGCCGGGATCGCGGCAGAGAAGTAGCGATACTCGCGCAATTCATCGTAGTTGGCCGTGACGAAGGAACCCTCGCGGTCGTGTTCCGCGGCCCGAGCATCGAAGCCCGGCCCAAGTGTATCGAGCGTTTGCAGCCAATCGGTGTCAAAGCGTTCGGACGTGATCTGTTTCATCGCATTGTTTTTCATGAGTTTTCTCCATTGGATCGAGTTGGGCACGCCCATGGCGTGCTTCAGGATGTGGCGCGTCAGTCCGCGTTGTTCCACAGGTTCGGGTGGCCGTAGGCGCGTTGGCTGTAGAGCAATGGCGTTCCTGCATTGCCCTTGGCTGAATGGGTGCGGCCTACGAAGACGGTGTGCGATCCGAAATCGAGCGCGCTCTCGAGTTCGCAGCTGAAATGGGCGATGGCGCCGTGCAGCCGGGGCGACTGGCCCGTCCGCCTGCCCCAATCGATCGTCGTGAAGCGGTAGGGCTCACCGGCTTGCGGGCGCCCCGAGAAGGTGTCGGCGACGTGACGCTGCCGGTCCGACAGAACGTTCACCGCGAAACGCCGGTTCGCGAGGATGGCGTTGCAGATGGGGCTGCGCCGGTTGATGCAGACCAACAGCATGGGTGGGTCTGCAGAGAGCGAGACCATGGCGCTGACCGTCAGGCCGAGGCGACCGCCCGTGCCGTCGGTGGTCACGACGTGGACGCCGCTGACGGTGTGGCTCATGGCGTCCAGGAACGTGGCCCTGGGGGCCGCATCCCGGTTCACGTCCTGTTGCGTGGATGCGCACCCGGAGGGCGGCTGGAGTCGGAAAGGCGTGCGGGTGTCCTGGTTGGACTCGGTTGCGATGGTCATGTTGTCTACCTCCTCAATGGAACGGATCAGGCAGCACGCGCAGGGGTAACGGACACTGGCTCTGGCGCCGCCCGTCGCAACGCGTCTCTGCGCAGTTCGTGGAAGAGTTCGTTCTGGGCCCGACTGCCGCCGATCTCAGAGACGCTCGGTACCGTCTCCGCCAGAATGTGGGCAGCCTCGAGGTACGCGCCCGCGGCATACGCCCTCAGTCCGCGACCCATGCGCCAGAGCAGCTGTTCGGCACGGGCGCCTTCGGCCGGAGCCATGCGTTCGAGCCAGCGATCGAGCATGGTGAGGTCGCCCGCACCGCAGAGGGCTAGCAGGTTGTGCAGCTGGATGTATGGCGTACGCGCACGACGCAGATTTCGGCAGGCGGTGCGATGAGCCTCCGTCCATGGCAACGGGACCGGGTCGGGCGTGGAGAGACGCAGTCGCCACAACAGAGACGGGGCGTCGGTCAGGGCATCCTCCGTGGCGAAAGCGTAGGGCCTGATCTCGCGCTGGAACCGGGCCAACGCGTCGTGCCAGCACCCGAGTCCAAGCTCGAAGACCGCCATGTGCCACTGGATGTGCACCCACTGGCCGCCCCTTCCGGTCCTGCTCGAGAGCCAGCGGCCCAGCACAGCATGGCCGAAATGGGTGCAGCCCTCGTCGAGCATGCGATGCGCGAAGACGTGTGCGGCACCGATTTCGCCATCGGCATACAGGGCGTAGCCGCTGACATCCGGCCTGGTGACCGGTTCCAGGTGCCGAATGACCGCCGCGAGCGGTTTCCTGACCAGGGACTGGAGTGATCGATTCGACATGGCACTGACCTCGCGTGCAGACCGGTTTCGATGGCTGCACTATCCGGGCGCAGTGTCATTTCGCCCGCCTTGAAGGCGTCACAATCGCGTCTATTTCGCGTCTATAGTTAGCGTCATCATGGATCGCATGCTGCGGCTGAACGTTTTCGGGCCGTTCGCGCTGGTTGGGCCGGACGGGCAACAGGTCGACTTCCCTTCGAGGAAGGCCCAGGCGCTGCTGGCCTATCTGGCCACGGAGCGTGAGCGGAAACCGACTCGTGAGCAGCTGGCCACACTGCTCTGGAGTCGCACCGGAGAGGAGCGCGCTCGCCACAATCTCCGCCAGGCGCTGTCGAAGATCCGTGCGTGCTGTGGGGACCTGATCACGGCCCATGGTGGGTTGGTCACACTCGACACCACGGCTTGCACCGTCGACGTGATCGAGTTCGAAAGACTTGTCGCGAGTGACGACCCCGAAGAACTGGGGCGTGGACTCGGACTCTTCAGGGGTGAACTCCTCGAAGGCTATGCGCCACGTGAGGCCGCCTGCGAGGAGTGGCTGCTCATTGCCCGCTCGCGATTGCGTCGCCTCGCCTGCGATGCGAACGACCGGTACGTCAGGATGCTCGTCGAGCGGGAGCACCTGGAAGAAGCGATCGCGGGCCTCAACCGTCGGCTGACGATCGATCCCGCATGCGAGCCGGCGCACGCCTTGTTGATGGAACTGCTCGAGCGCACCGGCCGTCGCTCGGATGCGCTACGGCAGTACCAAGTGTGCGTCGCTGAACTCAGGCGCGACCTCAACGTCGAGCCGGGCGCGACCACGCAGGCGCTCTACCAACGCATCCGTGATGCGTCTCCTGGACCTGACGGGGCGCCGGTGCCGGAAACTGCCACGCACGAACCACGAGCGACGCGTGCCAGGCCTACGGTCGCCATACTCCCGTTCGAGAACCTTGCCGATGCCACCGACGACTACTTCGTCGACGGCATCGTCGAGGACCTGACTACCGCGCTCTCCCACTTCCACTCGCTGCAGGTCATCGCGCGCGGCTCCTCGTTCCACTACCGGGACCGCGACCTGCCTGACCGGCAGATCGCCGATGAACTCGATGCCCAGTACCTGGTCCGTGGCAGCGTGCAGCGCTCGGGTGAGCGGGTGCGAGTCCACGTGCGCCTACTCGATGCCGTGGCCGGCCCGCAGCTCTGGGGTCATCGGTTCGACAGCCGGATGGAGGACGTGTTTGCGTTGCAGGACGAGATCACCTCAACGCTGGTCGCGATGCTCGCGGACAAGGTCGAGTCGGCACGGCTAGAACGCACACGCACCGTCCCGCAGGAACGGCTCGACGCCTATGACATTCTGCTGCGAGGCAAGGAGCATCACCATCGCTTCACCGCCGATGATTGCAAGGCCTGCATCGACCTCTTCGAACAGGCGATCGAGCGCGATCCGGGCTATGCACTTGCCTACTCGTGGCTGGCCTGTGGGCTGGGGCAGGCGATCGTGTTTGATCTCGATGAACCCTCGAGTCTGGTCGATCGCAGCCAGGTCGCCGCGGAACGCGGCCTCACCCTGGATGAAAACGATGCCGAGTCACATCGGGTGCTCGCACAGATCTTCCTGACCCGACGTGATCTCAATCGCTCGATCCGTCACCAGGAGCGTGCGCTGCTGCTCAATCCCAACGACAACGAGTCGATCTGCTCGATGGGGGAGATCCTCAGCTACCTCGGCAGGCACGCCGAGGCCGAGGGATGGGTCAGGAAATCGATGCGGCTGAATCCCTACCATCCGGAACGTTACTGGACGCACCTCGCTCGCCCGCTGTTCCACCTGGGACGCTTCGCCGAGGCGCTCGAGGCGCTGGAGCACATCGGGCGGTTGCGCATGGACGATCACGGCTACCGGGTGGCCGCCGCTTTCAGGTTGGGTGAACGTCCACTGCTGCAGAAAAGCTACCGCGAGCTGAGGGAGGCATTCCCGGACCTGGAGCCGGACGCATTCGCCGAATCACTGCCTTATGCGCAGGAGAGCGACCGCGCGCAGGTCAGGGAATCATTGAACGGCGCGTTCGACTTGATGGCCTCATCACCGCCCTAGAAGCTGGACGACTCGCTAAGCGAACCGACTTTCGAAACTGGAGACTTTTGCCCCTTTGGGCGTCTCTGGCGGCCCGGTTTCGGGTCCACAAAACGGCTTCATCCAGCCCGCGTTCCCGCGCAACCGGCTGAATTCTTGTGAGCTTTGGGAAGTGAACCGGAGATCGTCTCCGTATCGCTGTCTACTTGGCGGTGGTGGCAGTCACGAGCTATTGGGACGCTGTCGATATTTCCCTGAAAACCGGGTATCTACACGGTAACAATCCCTGATCTGCCTATGAATTGGCAGTCAGCTCGATCCAATATTCAGTTCTTATAGACTCTGCTACGTTTGTAGACTTTTACTACTGGCCATCGTTGCCAGAAAGTTACCTATGAACACAGCCATGATGCACATGAACGATTGAAGTCATTCGCAGCATAAATGACCAATTTTCTCTTGTATTTATTTTCAGGCGAGCAAATCGGCAAAGCTGTGGTTGACATCACGATGCCCCGCCTCATCATCACGGATCACAAGAATGACATCACGTAAGCGTGCGTCCTTCGGTAGATTCCAGTAGTCGATGGCGACCTGTGGTGCAGGCACATTATCGTGCCTCCCTTCATCTATTTCCTGCAGATAGGCTGTGTAGCTGATCACTGCCTCTTCTTCGAAATAGCCGACTACCCGGTGAGCGCTACGTGGAGCGATCAGGTAGAACAAAAAGAAGGCATTGTAGAAAATACCTTGGGTGATCAGGATGATGAATCGTTCGAGTTTGTTCGGCTTGGCGATTTTAATAAAGGTCATCAGGTGCATGCGCTCATTCTCGGCTTCATCGAGCAACGTCCTGATCATCCCGTTGTCATCCTCCATGCGCCGCAGTGAGCGTAGGTGCTGTAACGAGCCAGCCACCATTCCGGGAACGGCTGCAACGGTTTCGAGCACGATTGCGCGATGCCCGTAACGCTTTGCGAAAAAAGTGTCGGCGAAAAAACGCAGCACCTTGACGAAACCATAGGCGAAACGGTCCGACAGGTTTTCGGGTTCATGATGAACTGAGAGATCGATGGGACCCATCTCAACATTCTGCATGGGGTGATCTCCTATACTTTATCGTAACGATCAAGTATAGGCAGTCATTCATGATTTTTCCTGTGGGTGGCTAATTCGAAATTATCAACACCGCATCTATCCAAATCTTGGTCCTGCGCAAGGCCTTCGGCCTCTCCGAACAAACCGCTAAGCGAACCGACTTTCGAAACTGGAGACTTTTGCCCCTTATGGGCGTCTCTGGCGACCCGGCTTCGGGTCCACAAAACGGCTTCAGCCGGCCCGCGTTCCCGCGCAACCGGCTGAATTCTTGTGAGCTTTGGGATGCGAACCGGAGATCGTCTCCG
>JAACFL010000064.1 GCA_009937385.1 Gammaproteobacteria bacterium
GACGCCGGCCATTGCGATCCCGGGAGGCTCCGCTCCCACCTCGTACGCCGACGCGGTCGCCCGCTCGGCCCCAGCGGTGGTCAACATCAGCACCGCCAAGCTGGTCACCGAGCGCCCCAACCCGCTGTTCGAGGACCCGGTTTTCCGCCGCTTCTTCGGCGAGGCCCCAGACGACCTGCCACGCCAACGGCTCGAGACCAGCCTCGGCTCGGGGGTGATCGTCAGCGACTCGGGCCATGTACTGACCAACAACCACGTCATCGCCGGAGCCGATCAGATCGTCATCCAGCTTGCCGATGGCCGGGTCGCCGAAGCAACCCTCGTCGGCGCCGACCCCGAGTCGGACCTCGCGGTACTCGAGACCGAGCTGCACGACCCGCCACAGATCGCCCTCGGGTCGTCAGAAACACTGCGCGTCGGCGATATCGTGCTCGCGATCGGCAACTCGTTCGGCGTCGGCCAGACGGTGACCATGGGCATCGTCAGCGCCACCGGTCGCGACCAGCTCGGCATCAGCACCTTCGAGGACTTCATCCAGACCGATGCGGCGATCAACCCGGGCAACTCGGGCGGCGCCCTGATCAACGCGGCCGGGGAACTGGTGGGCATCAACACCGCGATCTTCTCCCGTAGCGGCGGATCGCAGGGCATCGGCTTCGCGATCCCTGTCAGCCTCGCCGGACGCATCCAGCGGCAGATCCTCGAACAGGGTCGCGTGGTGCGCGGCTGGCTCGGCGTGGAGATCCAAAACGTCACGCCGCAGCTGGCCGAATCGTTCGGTCTTCCCGAGGTGACCGGCATCCTGATCGCTGGAGTGCTGCCCGACGGGCCGGCCGACCGCGCGGGCCTGCACCCAGGCGACGTGGTGACCGCAGTCAATGGAGTTATCATCGATGATGCGGCGACGGCCCTCGAGCTGATCGTCATGCTCGCCCCCGGTGAACGGGTAGTGCTCGGTGGCTGGCGAGAGCAGGCCTCGACCGAGTGGACCATCGAAGTGGAAGAGCGGCCACAATACTCGCCGCGCTAGGATCCAGGAGAGAAGTTGCATGAACGAGACCGCCGATCGCAGGGCCCCAAGCCAGCTGCCGGCCAAAGAGGACCGCAAGAACTCGCACAAGGGCTCGCAATGGTCGCTGTTCGCCAACCTGGTGGACCTGGTCCGCTCCGATCACCACTCGACCGACTTCAGCGGCTCGCGAGCCGACTACATCCACAACCGGGTACGCATCCTCGGACTGATCTACGCCGCGCTGGTAATGCTGTGGATCCCGGTCGATTACCTGCTGCCGGGGACGCCGTTCGTTGCTTTGGCGATAACCCGATTGGTGGCCTGCGCGGCCTTCCTTGCCGTCGCCCTGGTGCGCCACAACCCCCACCACCTGCCGCTGGCGCGCATCCGCCTCGGCCTGCTAGTGGTGATCCCGTGCGTTTTCTACTTCATCAGTCAGCTGCTGCTGACCGGCGACGTCTCGGTCTGGGCGGCCATGGGCTACAGCTTCTACCCGTACGTGATGATCGCTCAGCTGGCGATCTTCGCGCTGACGCTGCTCGAGGGTGTGGCCCTGGCAATCCCGGTGTTCCTGATCGTGCTGGCCAGCCAGGCGGTGGGTGGGGAGTTCTTCAGCTCCGAAACCATCGCTGCATTGTGGCTGCTCGGCCTGCTGCTGACACTGGCGCTGTGGGCGCAGATGTCGCAGCTGCAGATGCTGCTGCGTCTCTACCGCCAGGCCACACGCGATCCGCTCACCGGCCTGCTCAACCGCCGCGCGCTGATGGGTCGCCTGGCAGAGGAGATGGAGCGCTCGCAGCGCTACAAGCGCCAGCTGACCGTGCTGCTGTTCGACCTCGACAAGTTCAAACGCGTCAACGACGCGTTGGGCCACCTCGCAGGCGACGCGGTGCTGCGCCACTTCGCCGGCGTCATGGAGAAGGCGCTGAGACGCTCCGACCTGGTCGGCCGCTACGGCGGTGAGGAGTTCCTCGCCGTGCTGCCCGAGACCAGCCCCGAGCGCGGCTGCGAAGTGGCCGAGCGCATTCGCAGTGACTGCCACGATGCGCCGGCCAGCGCCCCAGACGGCACCCCGGTGCCGTTCACGACCAGTATCGGCGTCGCCACACTGCTGCCCGGCGAGGATGCCGAAACGTTGCTCACCCGTGTCGACGAATCGCTCTACAAGGCGAAGGAAACAGGGCGCGACCGGGTTGTGCTGGCCGGCGCAGAATGAACGATGTGCCTGGCAGTCGCGAGCCGACGCATGTCCACGAGGCACTGCTCGGCGACCTCGACCGCCTGCGATCGGTCAGCGCCAAGCTCGCGCACATCCACGACATCGTCCACCGCCAGTTCCCGATCCTGCAGCGCATCACCGTGGCGCTGCATGACCCGGACAGCGATCTACTCAAGACCTTCTGCAGCAGCGACCTGCGCGACAACCCGTTGCGCAACTACGCCGCACCGCTGGCCGATTCGCCGGCGCTGCAGGAGCTTGCGCGCAGCGGCCAGCCCCGCGTCATCGACGATCTCGCCGCCTACGACTCCGGGCGTCCAGGTTCCCAGCCGCACATCGTCGCCGAGGGCTACCGCTCGAGCTACACGATGCCGATGCAGATGGACGGTCACTTCGCGGGCCTGCTGTTCTTCGACGCGACCGAGCCGGCTTACTTCACACCGGCCCGCCTCGCGTCCATCGACCCGTTTGCGCACCTGATCGCACTGACCGTGATCCGTGAACTGTCGGTCGGGCGCACGCTGCTCGCCGCAATCAAGACCGCGCGCGCGTTCGCCGAGCACCGCGATTCGGGGACCGGCGCCCACCTCGACCGCATGTCACGCTACGCGCGGCTGATCGCCGTCGACCTCGCCGAAAGCTACGGGCTCGACGACGAGGCGATCGAGTTCATCTTCCTGTTCGCGCCGCTGCACGACATAGGCAAGATCGGCATCCCTGACGCGATCCTGCTCAAGCCGGGCCAGCTCGACAGCGAAGAGTTCGAGGCGATGAAACTGCACGTCGACGTCGGCCGCGAGATCGTCGAGGAGATGATCGACGACTTCGGCTTCGAGCAGTTCGGCAACGTGTCGATCCTGCGCAACATCGTCCACCACCACCACGAGGCGTTCGACGGCAGCGGCTACCCTGACGGCCTGCAGGGCGAGGCGATCCCGATCGAGGCACGCATCATCGCCGTCGCCGACGTGTTCGATGCGCTGACCAGCCGCCGTCCCTACAAGCAGGCGCTCTCCGTCGAAGCGTCGCTGGCGCAGATGGAGGTGCTGGCCGGCAGCAAGCTCGACCCGCAGTGCCTCGCGGCGCTGCGCCGCAATCCGCAGACCCTTGACGGGGTGCAGGCCGAGTACGCCGAGAACCCGATCGGCTGAATCAGGCCGCGCTCGCGCTGAACTGCAGCGCGTCGTCGACCCAGTCCACACGCACCCGGGTGCCGGTGGCGAACTCGCCGGCGAGGATGCGCTGCGCGAGCGGGTTCTCGAGTCGCTGCTGGATCGCGCGCTTGAGTGGGCGCGCACCGTAAACCGGGTCGAAACCGGCCGCGGCGAGCTGGTCCAGCGCGGCATCGCTGAGCTCCAGGCTCAGGTCACGCTCGGCCAGGCGCTTGCGCAGGAGTTCCAGCTGGATGTCGGCGATGGCGCGGATCTGCGCACGCCCCAGCGGGTGGAACACCACCAGCTCGTCCACGCGGTTGATGAACTCGGGCCGGAAGTGCTGGCCGACGATCTCCATCACCGCGCTCTTCATCTGCGCGTATTTCTCCTCGCCGGCCAACTCCTGGACCAGCTGTGAGCCGAGGTTCGAGGTCATCACGACGACGCTGTTGCGGAAGTCGACGGTGCGCCCGTGACCGTCGGTCAGGCGGCCGTCATCGAGCACCTGCAGCAGGACGTTGAACACGTCCGGGTGGGCCTTCTCGACCTCGTCGAGCAGGATCACCGAGTAGGGCTTGCGGCGCACCGCCTCGGTCAGATAGCCGCCCTCCTCGTAGCCGACGTAGCCGGGCGGCGCGCCGATCAGCCGGGCCACGGAGTGCTTCTCCATGAACTCCGACATGTCGATGCGCACCATCGCCTCCTCGGTGTCGAACAGGAACTGCGCCAGCGCCTTGCACAGTTCGGTCTTGCCGACCCCGGTCGGCCCGAGGAACAGGAACGAACCGGTCGGCCGGTTGGGATCGGAAAGCCCGGCACGCGCGCGACGAATGGCATCGGCCACGGCGACCACGGCCTCGTCCTGACCGACGACGCGGCGGTGCAGCGCCTCCTCCATGCGCAGCAGTTTGTCGCGTTCGCCCTCAAGCATCTTGCTGACCGGGATGCCGGTCCACTTCGAAACCACCTCGGCGATCTCCTCGTCGCTGACCCGGTTGCGCAGCAGCCGGGTCTCTCCCTGCGTCGCCGCTCCGGCTTCCGCGAGGCGTTTCTCGAGTTCGGGGATCAGTCCGTACTGCAGCTCGGACATGCGCCCGAGGTCCTGCGCGCGCCGCGCCACCTCGAGGTCGAGACGCGCCCGCTCGAGCTCCTCCTTGACGTGAGTCGCGCCCTGCAGCGTCGCCTTTTCGGCCTTCCAGACCTCCTCGAGATCGGAGAACTCGCGCTCGAGGCTTACGAGCTGCTGCTCGAGGTCCTCGAGGCGCTTCTTGGATGCGGCGTCGGCCTCCTTGCGCAGCGCCTCGCGCTCGATCTTGAGCTGGATGATGCGGCGCTCCAGCCGATCCATCTCGTCGGGCTTGGAGTCCATCTCGATGCGGATGCGGCTGGCCGCCTCGTCGACCAGATCGATCGCCTTGTCGGGCAGGTTGCGGTCGGTGATGTAGCGGGTCGACAGCGTCGCTGCGGCGACGATCGCCGGGTCGGTGATCTCGACGCCGTGATGCACCTCGTAGCGCTCCTTGAGGCCGCGCAGGATCGCGATGGTGTCCTCGAGGCCCGGCTCGTCGACCACCACCTTCTGGAAGCGTCGCTCGAGCGCGGCGTCCTTCTCGACGTACTGGCGGTACTCATCGAGCGTGGTCGCGCCGACGCAGTGCAGCTCGCCTCGCGCCAGCGCCGGCTTGAGCATGTTGCCGGCGTCCATCGCCCCTTCGGCCTTGCCGGCGCCGACCATGGTGTGCAACTCGTCGATGAACAGGACGATCTGCCCCTCGTGCTTGGCCAGGTCGTTCAGCACCGCCTTGAGGCGCTCCTCGAACTCTCCGCGGAACTTGGCACCGGCGATCAGGGCGCCCATGTCGAGCGCGAGTAGGCGCTTGTCCTTGAGCCCCTCGGGCACTTCGCCGTCGACGATCCGCTGCGCGAGGCCCTCGACGATCGCGGTCTTGCCGACGCCCGGTTCGCCGATCAGCACCGGGTTGTTCTTGGTGCGCCGCTGCAGCACCTGGATGGTGCGACGGATCTCGTCGTCGCGACCGATCACCGGGTCGAGCTTGCCCTGCTCGGCGCGTTCGGTCAGGTCGATGGTGTAGCGCTGCAGCGCCTGGCGCTGGTCCTCGGCGTTGGGGTCGTCGACCGCGTCGCCGCCGCGCATGCGGTCGATCGCCTGCTCGAGCAGCTGACGGCTGGCGCCGCTGTCACGCAGCGCCTGGCCGAGATCGCCCTTCTCCTCGCTCGCGGCGAGCACGAAGAGCTCGCTGGAGATGAAGCGGTCGCCACGCTGCTGGGCCAGCTTGTCGGTCACGTTGAGCAGCCGTGACAGCGGGTTGGAGACCATCACGTCGCCAGCCGTGCCTTCGACCCGGGGCACACGGTCGAGCTGTTCGCCGAGTCGGGTACGCAACTGGGCGACGTTGACCCCGGCCTGGGCCAGCAGCGGGCGGACGCTGCCGCCCTCCTGGTCGAGCAGCGCGGTGAGCAGGTGGACCGGCTCGATGAACTGGTGGTCGCGCCCGACCGCGAGGCTCTGGGCGTCGGCCAGGGCCATCTGGAACTTGCTGGTCAGCTTGTCCATGCGCATAGTCGTGTTTCCGCATTCGCTATCAACTGCAGACTAGATGCGGGCCTGACGCGTGGATTTCAAGCACAGCGGCCCAGGAGGCAGGACGCTTTAGCGGGTCAGGCGCGTCCCGCGGCGCGCATGCCGCGCGCCTCGTCGATGCCGCGCAACAGCAGCAGGCCGATCACGAAGAACGCCAGCGTCGACAGCAGCGCGGTGCGGTGATCACCGCCGGTGACGAAGCCGAGCGAGCCGTAGGCGAGTGGGCCAACGATCGCCGCCAGCTTGACCGCCATGCCCCACAGTCCGAAGAACTCGGCGGTGCGCCCATCCGGCGCAAAGCGCCCAACCAACGCACGACCCGCCGACTGGCTCGCCCCCATCGCGATGCCGACCAGGTTCGCGGCGACCCAGAACAGCGCACGGTCCTCGGCGAACCACGCCAGCGCGCAGGCCAGCACCCACAGTGCCAGCGCGAGCGCCAGCGTACGCACCGAGCCGATCCTGTCCTGCAGGTGGCCGAAGGCCAGCGCACCGATGGCCGCGGTGACGTTGACCACCAGGATCAGCCACAGGCTCTCGACGGTGCCGAAGCCCATGGCCTGCTGGGCGTAGACTGTTGCGAGCACGATCACGGTCTGGATGCCGGCGTGGTAGACCGTCAGCGTGACCAGGAAGCGGCGCAGGTCGGGATAATGACGCGCCTCGTGCCAGGTGCGCACCAGTCGCCGCCAGCCGCGCATGGCCGTGAGTTGCCGCCGCCCCGCGCGCGGCGTGCGGTCGCGCAGCCAGAGCAACGTCGGCAGGGCAGCGAGCGCGAACGCCCCCGCCACGATGAGCAGCGTGCCCGGCACGGCCTCCGCAGCCGCCACACCCCGGGCCTCCGAAAACTGAATCCAGGCCAGGCACAGCCCGAGCACCAGCAGGCCTCCGACGTAGCCGAGTGCCCAGCCGCGCGCCGAGAGCCGGCCGAGCGCCTCGGCCGGTGCCAGCTCGGGCAGAAACGCCGCGATCAGGTTCTCGCCCAGCGCGAACATCACGCAGGAACCAACCAGCAGCGCGAACCCGAGCGCCACGTCGCCCGGCCCGACCGTGGCGAGGGCAGCGGTCAACACCACGCAGCCGAACGTGGTCGCGACCAGGAACCGTTTCTTGCTGCCGTGCGCGTCGGCGATCGCCCCGATCAGCGGGCCGCTCAGCACCACGACGGCGTTGGCCAGCGCGATCGCAACGGTCCACAGCAGCGTCGCCCCACCCTGCCCCAGGGCCACGGCCACGACCCCAACGAAGTAGGCGTTGAAGACCGCGGTCAGCACCACGGTGGTGTAGCCGGAGTTGGCGAAGTCGTAGAACGCCCAGGCCCAGAGCTCGCGTTTCGGCGCCCAGCCCGGTGCCGCATCGTCGCTCATCTCACTTGGGCGGAGCCTGATAGACCTTGCGCCGGAACAGGTCGTTGCGCCGACTGACCAGCCGGTCCAGGAACAGGAAACCGTCGAGGTGATCGAGCTCGTGCTGCACGGCGCGCGCCTCGAAGCCGTGCATCTCGAACTCGTGGGACGCGCCGTGTTCGTCGAGCGCGCTCAGGCCGATGCGCTCGGCACGGATCACGTTGCCGGTGTAGTCCGGCACCGACATGCAGCCCTCGCGACCGATCGCCATGCCGTCCCAGGCCGTGATCTCCGGATTGATCAGCACCTGCCGTCCATGACTGCTCGATTTCTTGCGTGGCGGCACGTCGACGATCACCACCCGTTCGAGGCGCCCCACCTGTGGCGCCGCGATGCCAACCCCACCGGGGCCTGCACGCATGGTCTCCTCGAGGTCGACGATGAAGGCGCGTAGCGCATCGTCGATCGCCTCCACCGGATGCGACTCCTGCTTCAGACGCGGGTCCGGGTAGGTGAGGATCTCGAGGCGAGCCATGCGTCAGCCGATCAGCGTCTCGATCGACTCGACGCGGGTGTCGATGCCCGCCTCGTCAAGATCCGCGAGCGCCTCGCGCAAGCGTTCGATGCTGCCCGCGGCGAGCCCCTCGATGTGCATGACGTAGATCGGCGCCTCGACGCTGCCACCCACGTCGGATTCGAGATCGAGGATGTTCAGACCGGCTTCGGCCAGGCGCCCGGTGACCTGGGCGACGATGCCGGCACGGTCGGCGCCGAACACCGTGACGCGCACGTTCGGCACCACATGGTCGTGCAGGTGACCGTCGATGGCATCGACGTGCAGGCGCAGGCCCAGCTCCTCGGTGATCGGCACCAGCATCGCCTCGACCTCGCCGGCGTCACCGTCGTGGCCGACCATCAGCATGATCGTGAAGTTACCGCCGAGGCGCATCATCGAGGCCTCGCCGAGGTGGCAGCCGTGCTCGAACAGGCAGGCACTGACCCGGGCGACGATCCCCGGGCGATCGCTGCCGATCACCGTCACCATGGTCCACTGCATCGCGCCTCTCCCCGTCTGGCGACCCGCCGCGCGGGCCAGGGGGCGATGATACCGGAAGCCTCAGCCGCCGGCGGTGCTCAGCCAGACCAGGCTCGCCATGCGCCCGGTCACACCGTCGCGGCGGTAGGAGTAGAAGCGTGCCGGGTCGCTGGCGGTGCACAGGCCGCCACCGTAGACCGCGTCGACACCGGCCAGGGCCAGGCGTCGCCTGGCCAGCGCGTAGAGATCCGCGAGCCAGTGCCCGGGGCGGGTGGCGACGAATGCCGTGGCCGTGGCCGCGTCGCCTGCGACAAAGGCCTCGCGCACGGTGTCATCGACCTCGTAGGCGGCCGGCCCGATCGCCGGGCCGAGCCAGGCGAGCAGCGCACCGGGATCCGCATCGAGCGCCGCCACCGTTGCCTCGAGCACCCCGGCGGCGAGGCCGCGCCAACCGGCGTGGGCCGCGGCAATCCGGCTGCCGTCACGCGCGCAGAACAGCACCGGCAGACAGTCGGCGGTGAGCACCGCGCAGGCCGGGCCCGGTCTCCCGCTCCACGACGCATCGGCGACCGCACCGGGCACCCAGTCATCGGCGCCGACCACACCCGTGCCATGCACCTGGTCGAGCCAGAGGACCGGCCCGGCACCGTCGAGTTTGGCGGTCAGCTGCGCCCGGTTGGCGGCCACCGCGGTCGGATCGTCGCCGACATGGTCGCCGAGGTTGCACCCGGCGTAGGGACCGTCGCTGACCCCACCGGCACGTGTCGTGACCAGCGCACGGACACCGCGCGGCGCCGGCCAGTCGGGCACGATCCAGCGCTCCGTTTCAGCCATCCCGAGCCCCGGAGGCGGCATCGGTACGCAGCGCCGCGAGCAGCGAAACGAGATCGTCTGGGAGTGGCGCCTCCCAGCTGAGCGACGCACCGCTTCGCGGGTGCTCGAGCGCCAGGCGCGAGGCATGCAATGCCTGGCGTGGAAAACCGCGCAGGGCCTCGACCAGCTCCGGCGATGCGCCACGCGGCAGGCGCGCCCGGCCGCCGTAGACCGGGTCTCCCACCAGCGGATGGCGCACGTGCGCGAGGTGCACGCGGATCTGGTGGGTGCGCCCGGTCGCCAGGCGCACCGCCAGCAGCGCATGACCGCGGAACCGCTCGGCGACCGTGTAGTGGGTCAACGCGGTTCGACCGGCGGAGGTCACGGCCATGCGCGTGCGGTCGACGCGGTGCCGCCCGATCGGTGCATCGATGCTGCCCCCACCGGTCGGCACCCCGTACACCACGGCCAGGTACTCACGACGCACGTCGCGCCGCGCAAGCGCGGCGACCAGCGCGTTGTGGGCCGCCAGCGTGCGCGCGACCACCAGCAGGCCGGTGGTGTCCTTGTCGAGGCGGTGGACGATCCCGGCGCGCGGCAGTGCCGCGAGCTCCGGGGCAAGATGCAGCAGGCCATTGACGAGCGTGCCGCTCCAGTTGCCGACCGCGGGGTGGGTCACCAGCCCGGCCGGCTTGTCGATCACCAGCAGGTCGCCGTCCTCGTAGACGACGCGCAGCGGGATCGCCTCGGGCAGCCAGCGGGTGTCGGGTTCAGCGAGTGGCGCGACCTCGACCGCCTCGCCGCCGCGCAGCGCCTCGCGCGGGCGGGTCTGCGGCGTGCCATCGACCGCCACCCGGCCGGCACGGATCCACGCCTGCAGACGGCTGCGAGAGAAATCTGGAAACAGTTCGGCGAGGACCTGGTCGAGGCGGCGCCCCGCGGCCTCGGCTGGCACCGTGGTACGCAGAGGCGCATCCGCATCCAGGTCGCGATTCATGACGCGGCACGCCGACGGACCCCGCGGGCGATACGGTATACTCGGTCGCCTGCTACCAACGCTGACATCCGGGCGATCCTATCATGCGCTGCAACTGGCTGATCCCGATCTTTTTCGTGCTGCTTTTGACCGGTTGCGGCCTGCTGCCCGACCAGGAAGACGAGACCGCCGACTGGACCGCTTCGCAGCTCTATTACGAAGCGAAAGAGAACCTCGACGAGGGCGACTACGAGAACGCGATCGAGCTCTACGAGAAGTTGATGGCGCGCTACCCATTTGGCCGTTTCGCCCAGCAGGCGCAGATCGAGGTGGCCTACGCTTACTACCGCTACGAAGAGCCGGAGCAAGCGATCGCTGCCGCCGACCGCTTCATCAAGCTGCACCCGAAGCACCCCAACGTCGACTACGTCTACTACCTGAAGGGGCTGGCCAATTTCAACCGCGGCTACGGCCTGCTCGAGCGCTTCATACCCACCGACAGTGCGCAACGCGACCAGCGCGCCTCGATCCGCTCGTTCTACGACTTCGAGGAGCTGCTCAAGAACTACCCGGACAGCAAGTACGCCGAGGACGCACGTCTGCGCATGCTCTACCTGCGCAACAACATCGCCGAATACGAACTGGCCGTCGCGCAGTACTACATGCGCCGCGGGGCGCACGTCGCGGCACTCAACCGCGGCAGCTACATCGTCGAGCACTACCAGCGCACACCCGCGGTCCCGGAGGCGCTGGAGGTGATGGCCTCAGCTTACCGGGCGATGGGGATGGAGGAGCTCGCAGCCGACACCGACCGCGTCTACGCGGTGAACTACGCCGGGCGTCCCAAAGAGGACGCGCCCGATGATTCACCCTTCTGGTGGCCGTTCGAGTAGACCGGCGCGCATCCCGGTCGCACCGGGATCAGATCGCCTCGAGGTCCTCTTCACCGGTGCGGATCCGCACCACCTTCGAGACGTCGCTGACGAAGATCTTGCCGTCACCGATCTTGCCGGTGCGCGCGGCCTGGGTGATCGCCTCGATCGCACGGTCGACGAGGTCGTCGCCGATCACCGCCTCGATCTTGACCTTGGGCAGGAAGTCGACGACGTATTCGGCGCCACGATACAGCTCGGTGTGACCTTTCTGCCGCCCGAAGCCCTTGACCTCGGTGGCGGTCATCCCGGCGATGCCCACCTCGGAGAGCGCTTCGCGCACGTCGTCGAGCTTGAACGGCTTGATGATCGCCTCGATCTTCTTCATCGGATACCTCGCCTGATGATGTCTTTGGCGCCGGGGCCGGCGGCCGGAGTGCGTGGAGTATACATCCCGCGCGCGGACGCATCAGCGCCCGTTTGGCGCGCTCCTCAGCTCGCGCCGTA
>JAACFL010000065.1 GCA_009937385.1 Gammaproteobacteria bacterium
CCGAATCGCACGCTCTACATGGACCGTCTCGGCCAGCAGATCCGTGTCGCCAAGCGTGAGAACAAGGAACTTGCGGTCCTGTTCGTCGACCTCGACCGATTCAAGCCGGTCAACGATCGCTACGGCCACAATGTCGGCGACCTGGTGCTCAAGGAGGTAGCTGACCGCCTCGCGGACAGCGTGCGCAGCGCAGACACCGTGGCACGTATTGGCGGTGACGAGTTCACGGTGATCGTCGGTGCCATGGAGCATGCCGATGACGCCAGGGTGGTGGCCGAGAAGATCCGTGACGAGGTGTGCCGCCCGATCGAGGTCCAGGGGGTGGCTCACCAGCTGGGCGCGAGCATCGGCGTGAGCCTGTTTCCTCAGGATGGCGAGGACGCGGATGCCCTGACGAGCAGGGCGGACATGGCGATGTATGCGGCCAAAACTTCGGGCCGCAACACCATCTGTTACTACGAGGCCTCGCTCGAGGCCTAGCGCGAGGTGGAAGCAGCTGGGGCTAGTTGCGCACCACCAGCACCGAGCCACGGTAGTGACGCACGACGCGTGCCGCGTTCGGGCCGAGCAGGTAATCCGACAGACCGGGGCGGTGCGATGCCATCACGATCAGATCGGCGCCGACCTTGTTCGCCGCCTCGATGATCTCGTGGTAGATGGTGCCCTGTTCGACCATCGCCTGGGCCTTGACGTCTCCGGGAACCTGGTCGCCCATCAGCTCGTGCAGCTTCTTGCGCGCCTCCGCGATCACCTTCTCGTTGTAGTCTCCTGGCAGGAAGTAGCCGACCATGCTCATGCCGACGTCGGGCACCACGGCGAGCACGTGCAGGTCGGATGAGTAGCTCTGGCAGAGCTCGACCGCCGTCGGTAACGCCTTCTGCCAGCTGGTCGGGTCATTCAGGTCGACGCTGACGAGGATGTTCTTGTACATGGTCATTCCTTAGCGGGCGGATGTCGCGGCGAGCCGTGTGCGACGCGTGCGTTGTGAGAACAGGACCAGGCCGAACAGCACGAGCGATGGAATGAGCATCCACAGCTTGTCGGGACGGTCTGCGGCGAGTTGCAGCGAGCGGATCTCCCAGTCGAAGTCGAGGCCGAGCTGCTCGGCCGGGCTGCCGAACATCAGGCTGTCGATGAGCATCTTGCCCTCTTCCTCGCGCAGCTCCAGACCCGCCTCGGCGAGGCGTTCGACACCGCTGCCCGCGGCACCGAGCGGCAACATCACCAGGCGCGTGACGAACTCGCCCTCGAGTGTTTCCCCGGCGGCCTCCAGGCGCAGCTGCGCACCGGGCGGCAGCTTTCCGGCGACCTCCTGGATCTGCGTTCCCGGCACCGTCTTGAGCGGTGGGTAGAGCTCATCCCAGAAGAACCCGGGCCGGAACAGCGCGAAGGTCACCAGCAGCAGCACCAGTGTTTCCCAGAGGCGGTTCCTGACCAGCATGAACCCCTGCGTGGCGGCGGCGAAGAGCAGCATCGCCAGCGTCGCGCTGGCCACGACCAGCACCAGCTCGAAGGCGTTCTCGATGCCGATCATCAGCAGCTGGGTGTTGAAGATGAACATGAACGGCAGGATCGCGGTGCGGATGTCGTAGGTGAAGCCCTGGATGCCGGTGCGGATAGGGTCGCTGCGCGCGATCGCGGCGGCGGCGAACGCGGCCAGGCCGACTGGTGGCGTGTCGTCGGCAAGGATGCCGAAGTAGAAGACGAACATGTGCACCGCGATCAATGGCACGATCAGGCCGGATTCGGCACCGAGGGTGACGATCACCGGAGCCATCAGGGTCGAGACGACGATGTAGTTCGCGGTGGTCGGCAGGCCCATGCCGAGAAGCAGGCTGATTGCGGCGGTGAACACCAGCATCAGGATCAGGTTGCCGCCGGAGATGAATTCGACGAACTCGGTCATCACCAGGCCGATGCCGGTCAGCGTGACGGTGCCGACCACGACACCGGCGGCGGCGGTCGCCACGCCGATGCCGATCATGTTGCGCGCACCCGAGACCAGCCCCATGCCGAGCTCGGTGATGCCCTGTCGGACGGCATCACCCAGTGTCTGGTTCTTGCGGAAGAAGGCGAGCAGGGGACGCTGGGTCAGGACGATGAAGATCATGAACAGGGTCGCCCAGAAGGCCGACAGTCCCGGCGAGAAGCGTTCCACGGTCAGGCACCAGACCAGCACCGCGACCGGCAGCAGGTAGTAGAGCCCGGATTTCACGGTCGGGCCGGGCTCGGGAAGTTCGGTGATCGCGCTGTCGGGATCGTCGACGTGCAGCTCGGGAAAACGGGTTGCGTAGCGCACCAGGGCGACGTAGGCGATGGCGGTCAGCACCGCGACGATCCAGGACGCGGCGTCGCCGAAAACGTCCTTGATCCAGCCGATGCCGTAATAGACGACCACGGTCAGCACCATCATGCCGATCACCACCGACAGGAACACCAGCAGGCTCTGCGCGAAGGTGCGCTTGGTGCGCCGAGGCAGGCCCTGCATGTCGGCCTTGAGCGCCTCGAGGTGGACGATGTAGATCAGCGCGATGTACGAGATGATCGCCGGCAGGAAGGCGTGCTTGATCACCTCCAGGTAGGAGATGCCCACGTACTCGACCATCAGGAAGGCCGCAGCACCCATGATCGGTGGGGTCAGCTGGCCGTTGGTCGACGAGGCGACCTCGACCGCCCCGGCCTTGTGTGCCGGGAAGCCGACGCGCTTCATCAGCGGGATGGTGAAGGTGCCGGTGGTGACCACGTTGGCGATCGACGAGCCGGAGATCAGGCCGGTCATGGCTGACGAGACCACCGCCGCCTTGGCCGGGCCGCCACGCAGGTGGCCGAGCAGTGAGAAGGCGACCTTGATGAAGTAGTTGCCGGCACCAGCCTGCTCGAGCAGTGCGCCGAACAAGACGAACAGGAACACGAAACCGGTCGAGACGCCCAGCGCAACACCGAACACGCCCTCGGTGGTCAGCCACTGGTGAGACATCGTCTTGGTCAGGCTCGCCCCCTTGTGGGCGATGACGTCGGGCATGTAGGCCCCGCCGAAGGTGTAGACCAGGAACACCGCGCAGACGATCATCAGCGGTGGACCCAGCGCACGCCGGGTCGCCTCGAGCAGCAGCAGCATGCCACTGACCGCGACCACCAGGTCGAAGGTGGTCGGAGCGCCCGCGCGGTCGGCGAGCTCGGCGTAGAAGAGGTAGATGTAACTCGCGCAGAACGCGCCGGTGACGGCGAAGACCCAGTCCTGCAGTGGGATGTGGTCGCGCGGCGACCGCTTGAAGGCCGGGAAGGCCATGAAGGCGAGCAGGATCGCGAACGCAAGGTGGATCGCGCGCGCCTCGGTGTCGTTCAGAACGCCGAACTCGAACAGGAACGGCAGAGGTGAGGCGTACCAGAGCTGGAATAGCGACCAGCACAACGGGATGCCGAGCAGCAACTTGGCGGGCAGGCCGGAGGGGTGGCGTGCACCGGTGTCGGCCTCTGCGACCATGTCCTCGACTTTGGCCGGATTCGCGTCCTCGAGCGGTTCACTCATGCGGTACTTCCACGGGCGTCTGGCATAGGGTGTGGCAGTCTAGGAAAGGGAAGGATGCGGGCCGGGGGCACATCGGCCCCCGGCCGCATGGGCTTACATCAGGCCGGCTTCCTTGTAGTAGCGGGCCGCACCGGGGTGCAGTGGCGCGGACAGGCCATCCTTGATCATCTCTTCTTTCTTCAGCACGCCGAAGGCGGGGTGCAGCTTCTTGAAGCTGTCGAAGTTCTCGAACACGGCCTTGACGACCTGGTAGACGACATCGTCTGGAACCTTGGTGGAGGTGACGAAGGTCGCGCCGACACCGAAGGTCATCACGTCCTTGTCACTGCCGCGGTACATGCCGCCGGGGATGGTCGCCTTGCGGTAGTAGTCGTTGTCGCCGACCAGCTTGTCGACCTCGGGTCCAGAGACCTCGACCAGCACGCTGTCGCAGGAGGTGGTGGCCTCCTTGATCGAGCCGGCCGGGTGACCAACGGTGTAGATCATGGCGTCGATCTTGTTGTCGCACAGCGCGCGTGACTGCTCCGCAGCCTTGAGCTCGGAGGCGAGCTTGAAGTCGGCGTTGGTCCAACCCAGGGCGCCCATCAGGACTTCCATGGTGCCGCGCTGTCCGGAGCCGGGATTGCCGATGTTGACGCGCTTGCCCTTGAGGTCCTGGAACTTCTTGACCCCGGAATCGGCGCGTGCGACCACGGTGAAGGGCTCGGGATGCACCGAGAACACCGCGCGAAGGTCCTTGAAGGCACCTGCGTCCTTGAACTTGCTCGAACCGTTGTAGGCGTGGAACTGCCAGTCCGATTGCGCGACGCCCATGTCGAGCTCGCCGGCACGGATGGTGTTGATGTTGTAGACCGAGCCGCCGGTACTCTCGACCGAGCAGCGGATGCCGTGTGTCTTGCGGCCCTTGTTGACCAGCCGGCAGATCGCACCACCGGTCGGATAGTACACGCCGGTGACCCCGCCGGTGCCGATGGTGATGAAGGACTGCTCGGCACCCATGGCCGGTGCGGCAACGGCCAGGCCGAGAGCGGTGGCAGCGATGAGCTTGAATGGCTTGCGCATGCATGTCTCCTGAGGTGGTTGAGTTCTTGATGATGCGGGGTGCAGACCCTGCGGTGTCGCGCGGCCACGTGTGGCGGACACGTCACATCTCCGGGTGTGGACCCTGCGTTGACGAAATATAGGCCAAATTTCAGTGCCGTGACGACTCGGCATGGTTTCAGCGTGTTTGCGGGGATAGAATCGATGGCCATGCGGTTCGCAGGATGCGCGGACCAGCGGGAGGAGAATCGCGATGACAGAGGGGATGCCGAGCCGGCTCGGCAAGTACGAGGTGCTCGAGGAGATTGCCCGCGGCGGCATGGGCATCGTGTTTCTCGGCTACGACTCCTTCGTCGACCGCGAGGTGGCGATCAAGGTCCAGCATAACGACTCGGTGGTTGGGGGCGACCGCGCGGCACGCAACCGCAAGCTCTTCTTCAACGAGGCGCACACCGCCGGGCGCCTGCATCATCCGAACATCCTGAGCATCTACGACGCGGGCGTCGAGGGCGACATCTGCTACATCGTCATGGAGCTGATCCCGGAGGGCAACACCCTCAAGCCGTTCTGCAAGCCCGAGTCGCTGTTGCCGTTGGACAAGGTGATCGAACTGGTCTTCAGGTGCGCCAAGGCGCTCGATTACGCACACCGCAACGGCGTGGTGCATCGTGATATCAAGCCCGGCAACATCCTCGTTACGCCGGACATGGACGTGAAGGTGGGCGATTTCAGCATCGCGCTGTTCACCGAGAGCGACATGTCGGTGACCCAGCCGCTCGGTGTGATGGGCTCGCCGCTCTACATGTCTCCCGAGCAGATCAATGACCGGGAGGTCGACAGTCGCACCGACCTGTTCTCGCTCGGCGTGCTCCTCTACGAGCTGTTGACCGGCCGTCACCCGTTTGCCGCGGAGAAGATCTCGATCCTGCTCAACAAGGTGATCAACGACGAACCGAGCGCACTGCGTTTCTTCCGCAACGACCTGCCCGCCAACCTCGAGTCGGTGATCGAGCGCGCCCTCGCCAAGGATCCGAATCAGCGCTTCCAGACCGGCCTCGAGTTCGCGGCGGAACTCAGTACCTTCGGTGACCTCGGTAGCGCCGAGGAGGACCTGCACAGCCAGGAACGTTTCAATGCCGTGCGCCAGCTGGATTTTTTCCAGGACTTTGCCGACGCGGAGATCTGGGAGATCCTGCGTGCGACCATCTGGCAGGATTACCAGCCCGGCGAGGAGATCATCACCGAGGGCGAGATCGACGACGCGTTCTACGTCATCGTCACCGGCTCGGTGCTGGTGCGCAAGGGCACCAAGTCGATCGCCATCCTGCGTCGTGGAGACTGCTTCGGTGAGATGGGCTACATCAGCAAGACCAAGCGCACGGCGACCATCCTGGTCACCAGCCTGGTGAGCATCATGAAGATCAACGCGACGTTGATCGAACAGCTCTCGAAGGACACCCAGCTGCGCTTCCACCGCGTATTCCTGCGCACCCTGGTCGATCGACTGTCACGCGCCAGCGACCAGCTCACCCAGTAACTCCGTTCAGGCTGACGGTGGCCGTGCTCGGAGCATGTCCGTGCTGTAGAGCGCAAGCGCGAGCCAGATCGCGCCGAAAGTGATCGCGTGCGCCGTGGTGAACAGCTCACCGAACACGAACACCGCGAGCAGGAAATGGCCGGTCGGCACCGTGTACTGCAGCAGGCCGAGGGTCGACAGCTGCAGGCGTCGTGCCGCACCGCCGAACAGCAGCAACGGCAGCGCGGTCAGCACCCCGGCGAGGAGGAGCAGTCCGTCGATGGTGGTCGGGCCACGCAGGAAGTGGCCGTGGCCGTTCAGGTCGAGCACGACCAGGTAGCCGACCGCCAGCGGGGCGAGCAGCAGGGTCTCGACGAACAGCGCACTGAGTGCATCGGTTGGCGTTTGTTTGCGCACGAGACCGTAGCTCCCGAACGAGAACGCAAGCGCGAGAGCGATCCAGGGCAGCGTGCCGTGGTGCCAGACCAGATTGCCGACGCCGGCCAGCGCCAGGAGCACCGCGAGCCACTGCATGCGGCGCAGCCGCTCGCCGAGGAGCAGCACGCCAAGCACGACGTTGACCAGCGGGTTGATGAAGTAGCCGAGGCTGGCGTCCAGGACGTGATCGTTGGCGATGGCCCAGATGAACACCAGCCAGTTGACCGACACCAGCAGCGCCGACAGCGCCAGGCGTCGACGCAGCCTCGGCGTGGTCAGGGCTTCGCGTACCCCCTGCCAGTGCCCGCGCAGTGCCAGCAACAGCGCGACGAACAGCAGTGACCAGACGATGCGGTGGCCGAGGACCTCGCTCGCCGGGATCGAGGCGACCAGCTTGAAATAGAGCGGAAAGCCGCTCCAGATCAAGAACGCACCGAGCGCGAACAGCGTGCCGGTCCGCGTTGCGTGCGTATCGTTCGCTGAGCTGGCCTGGAACACGTGGGTTCAGAATGCGGCGCGGCCGCGGGGCACGATGCCCGGCGGCCGCGCGATTTGGAGTGCCTGGTCCTGCTTCAGGGCTTGGTCAGCAGGCGCATCAGGCTCGAGGTGTCCCAGCGGTTGCCGCCCATCGCCTGCACCTCGGCGTAGAACTGGTCGACGAGCGCGGTGACCGGAAGCCGACTGCCGTTGCGGTTGGCCTCGGCGAGGCAGATGCCGAGATCCTTGCGCATCCAGTCGACCGCGAAGCCGAACTCGAATTCGTCGCGGACCATGGTCCGGCCACGGTTGTCCATCTGCCAGGACTGCGCCGCGCCCTTGCCGATCACGTCGAGCACCAGGTCGGCATCGAGCCCGGCGCGCACCGCGAAGTTCATGCCTTCGCCGAGTGCCTGGACCAGTCCGGCGATGCAGATCTGGTTGACCATCTTGGTCAGCTGGCCGGCCCCCGAGGGGCCCATCAGGGTCACCGCCTTGGCGTAGCTGTCGATGGCCGGCTGGGCACGATCGAATGCGGCCTGGTCGCCGCCGACCATGACGGTCAGCTGGCCATTCTCCGCGCCCGCCTGACCACCCGATACCGGGGCATCGAGGAAGTGGAAGCCGCGCTCGCCGGCCGCTGCGGCGAGTTCGCGCGCGACGTCAGCCGAGGCGGTGGTGTTGTCGACGAAGATGGCGTCGGCAGCCATCGCCGCGAACGCCCCGTCGTCGCCCAGCGTGATCGAGCGCAGGTCGTCGTCGTTGCCCACGCAACTGAACGCAATCACCGCGCCCTGAACCGCGGCGGCGGGCGTCGCCGCGTGCTGGCCACCATGCTCCGCGGCCCACGCCTCGGCCTTCGAGGCCGTACGGTTGTAGACGGTCACCGGGTAACCGGCCTTGGCCAGGTGGCCGGCCATCGGGCCGCCCATGACGCCGAGACCGAGGAATGCGACGGGGGTCTGTGCAGGATCGTGCTGTGACATCGTGGGCCTCCTTGGCGCGTGTTCTTTATGATGTGGGACGGGACGGTACCACGATCATCGGAGGGCCCATAGCCCTGGAGATCAGATCCCATGGGCCCGGGTTGGCGGCCCGGCGCGACCTCAGTCGGCGCGGGCCTGGCGGGTCACGTCGACGTGCAGCGTCAGCTTCTGGCCCGGGTGCAGCAGGTCGCTGGCGAGTCCATTCCAGCGTCGCAGGTCGGCGATGCTGACCTTGAAACGGCTGGCGATGGCGTATAGCGAGTCGCCCGGTCGCACCGTGTAGCGGATCCGCTGCAGCGTGTCGTTGCTGTTGGCCGCGCTGCTCGTCGCGCCCCCGGCCTGCGGTGGCAGCCAAACCGTCAACTCGCGGCCGACCGCCAGGGTGTCGCGGGTGCCCATACCGTTCCAGCGCGCCAGGCTCCGGCTGGTGACGCCGTAGCGACGGCCGATGCTCCACAGGCTCTCACCACCGCGCACGGTGTGCGTGACGCGTCGCGAACCCGAGCTGGGCTGTTTCGCCGTGGTTCGTGCATGGCGTTGGCCGGCACTGTGTGAATAGGCGCTGCCAGGCTTCGATGCGACGGGGATCAGCAGGTGATGGCCGGCACGTATCAGGTCGCCGTCGAGCTGGTTGACCTGACGCAATACCGCCGGCGTGGTTTGGTAACGGCTGGCGATCACGCCGAGGTTCTCACCGCTGCGGATGCGGTGGCGGCGCCACTGCAGGCGTCCGTCCGGTTCGAGTGACGCGAGCTGCGTACGGAAGGTGTCGGCCTTGTCGCGTGGCAACAGCAGGGTGTGAGGGCCGTCCGGATCGGTGGCCCAGCGGTTGAAGGCCGGGTTGAGCATGTAGAGCTCGTCGACGCTGATGCCGGCGAGGTCGGCGGCGCGCGCGAGGTCGATCTGTCCACCGGTCTCGACCTGGGCGAGCACCGGTGCGTCGGCGACTTCAGGCAGGTCGATACCGAATGCCGCGGGATTGCCGAACACGGCACTGACCCCGAGCAGCTTCGGCACGTAGGTGGTGGTCTCACGCGGCAGCTTGAGAGACCAGAAATCGGTCGGCTTGCCAGCCTTGGCGTTGCGCCTGACCGCTCGCATCACGGTGCCCTCGCCTGCGTTGTAGGCGGCGAGCGCCAGCAGCCAGTCGCCGTCGAAGTCGGCGCTCAGTTTCTGGAGGTAATTCAGGGCGGCATGGGTCGCGCGCTGGACGTCGCGGCGACCGTCGTACCACCAGTTCTGCTTCAGACCGTAGTGTTTCCCGGTCGACGGGATGAACTGCCAGAGCCCCGCGGCGCGCCCGTGTGAGTAGGCGAACGGCTGGAACGCGCTCTCGACCACCGGCAGGAGGGCGATCTCACCAGGCATGCCGCGCGCCTCGATCTCCTCGACGATCAGGTGCAGGTAGGGCCTCGCGCGCTCGACAACCCGCTTGAGGTAGTCGGGGTGACGGACAAACCAGGCGCGTGCGCGCTCCGCTCGCGGGTGGTCGTGATCAGGCAGCGCAAAGCCAGCCGCGATGCGCCCGATCAGGTCTCGTGGTGGGGGCGCTGCGTGGCCCGCCTGCAGCCTCGCGGTATCGACCGGTTCGCTGTCGGTGTCGATCAGTTTGGGAGCGGGTTCGGTAGGCGCATCGCGGATATCGTGGATGACGAGGAGCCGGCCATCATCGCCCGTTTCACCAGCACCTTCGCCATGCGCCGAGACGGTCGGGGTCTCCGTCTCCAAGGCGGACCGTTCAGGAGGGAGGGCGCAACTGCTGACGAGCAGCAACAACGGCAGGATGAGAACCCTGGTGGGAGCTTGAGGTGGCAAGGCGAGGATTCTCTAAGCTACTGATTATGCTGGTATAATAACCGGATTCTTTAGTTGAGTCAATGGCTTGCGTGGTGCGGGTGCCGGATTTGTGATGGCGATCACACGGGTGGCGTATCGGAACCGGCCGCGTGGCGCAGGCGCCCGAGGCGGATACCGCTGCGCGACAGCACCAGGAGTCCAAGCAGGGTCGTCGGCAGATACTGGATGGCATGCATCACCAGCGCCGCGGCCAGCGCCTGCTCGGGCGCTACCCCGAACCAGCCCAGCGCCAGGACGATCGCCGCCTCGTAGACGCCGAGCGCGCCAGGTGAGGACGGGATGGCCATCCCCGACGCGGCGACGACGAAGACCACCAGCACCTGCGCCGGTGCGAGGTTGAGATCGAACACCCACGCCAGCACCAGCCACGAACCGGTCGCGTAGAGCAACCAGACCAACACGCTGAGCAGCGCGGTGCCGACGAGCGTGCCGCGCACCATCCGCGTGTCGAGATGGGTGTGCACGTCGTGGAGGAAGCTGCGCAGGCGTGGCCAAGGCAGCCGCCCGATGGTGCGGCGTACCGACGCGCCGAAGCGAATCACGCCCCAGGCGACCCCCCAGGCGGCGAGCAGCGCAAGAGCGATCGGCACCAGCAGGGTGTCGTGCAGGTAGGGATAGGCCCCGGCCAGCGCCATCAGCACCAGCACGTTGAGGTCGAAGAAGCGTTCCCAGCCGACGATCACCGCGGCCTCGCTGAGCGGCATCGCGCCGCGTTCGCGGAGGTAGAGCGCCTTGGCCAGCTCGCCGAGCTTGGCGGGCAGCAGGTTGTTGACCCCGAGGGCGACCATCGAGGCGGCGAGCCCGGTGCGTATGCGCAGGCGCTGATGACTCAGCACGTGCAGGCGTAACGCCAGCGCAACGTAGCCAAAGCCGGTGAAGAGGGTCACCAGCAACACGCGCAGCGGGTCGATGTCCGCCAGGGTCTCGAGCAGGCTCGTGGGGTCGACGTTCCAGAGCGCGTAGGCGAGGCAGGCGATCACCAGCGTGGTGCGCAGCAGCCGTCCCGGCCAGCGGGACCGGACGCGTGGTCCACTGGATGGTGGGTCGGTCTCCGTCACGCGTCACCGGGCAGCGGCGTGCTGGCGAACGCCGACAGCATTGGCACCAGGTCGGCGACGGCCGCGGTCAGGAAGCGGGCGCCGTGTTCGGGGCGGGCCAGTCCTGAATCGCTGCCCATGCGGCCATCGGGATAGCGCGCGCGGAAGTCCTCGGGCCCGTGCACCTCGCCGTTGCAGGGTGCCAGTGGGGCGAGTTCGGCGTGACGCACGCTCTCGGGGAAGAGGTGCTGGGTCAGCGCGACCTCGCTCGGCGTGGCGTGGTAGCCCTCGGCATCGCCGTAAAGATCCGCCGCCAGTGTGGCGACACTGGGCAGCTGCCACCAGTTGCGCAGGTCACAGCGGACGCGCCCGGCATGTGGGCGCCCGCTGGCGGCAAGCATGGCATGCAGTTCGGCGAATGCAGCCCGCAGCGGCGCCTCGTTGCCGCCGTGTCCGTTGACGAAGAAGAAGCGTTCGAAGCCGCTGCGCTGCAGGCCCTCGAGGGCGTCGACGACCACCTGGATCAGGGTTGTCGGACGCAGGCTGACCGAGCCGGGAAAGCCGAGGTGGTGCTGGGCCATGCCGTAGTTGAACGGTGGCGCGACCAGCGTTCCGGTCTCTGCGCCGAGTTGCCGCGCGACCGCGTC
>JAACFL010000267.1 GCA_009937385.1 Gammaproteobacteria bacterium
CCATGTTGCCGGTGCCCTTGAACTCCTCGTAGATCACGTCGTCCATGCGCGAGCCGGTGTCGACCAGCGCGGTGGCGATGATGGTCAGGCTGCCACCCTCCTCGATGTTGCGCGCCGCGCCGAAAAAGCGCTTGGGCCGCTGCAGGGCATTGGCATCGACGCCGCCGGTCAGCACCTTGCCCGAGGAGGGCACGACGGTGTTGTAGGCACGGCCGAGACGGGTAATGGAGTCGAGCAGGATCACCACGTCGTACTTGTGTTCGACCAGGCGCTTGGCCTTCTCGATCACCATCTCGGCGACCTGGACGTGACGGCTGGCCGGCTCGTCGAAGGTACTGGCCACCACCTCGCCACGCACGGATCGCGACATCTCGGTGACCTCTTCCGGGCGCTCGTCGATCAGCAGCACGATCAGGTAGCAGTCCGGGTGGCGCGCGGTGATCGACTGGGCGATGTTCTGCAGCAGCATGGTCTTGCCGGCCTTCGGCGGCGAGACGATCAGGCCGCGCTGGCCCTTGCCGATCGGCGCCATCAGGTCGATGGTGCGCGCGGTGATGTCCTCGGTGCTGCCGTTGCCGATCTCCAGGTCCATCCGCTGGTTCGGGTGCAGCGGCGTCAGGTTCTCGAACAGGACCTTGTTCTTGGCCTTCTCCGGGGGCGAGAAGTTGATCTCGCTGACCTTGAGCAGCGCGAAGTAGCGCTCGCCCTCCTTGGGCGGCCGGATCTTGCCGGACACCGTGTCGCCGGTGCGCAGGTTGAAGCGACGGATCTGGCTCGGGGAGACGTAGATATCGTCGGGCCCGGCGAGGTAGGAGCTGTCGGCCGAGCGCAGGAAGCCGAAGCCGTCCTGCAGGATCTCCAGAACGCCGTCGCCGAAGATGTCCTCGCCCTTGCGTGCATGGGCCTTGAGAAGTCCGAAGATGATGTCCTGCTTGCGTGAGCGGGCCATCCCCTCGATCTTCATCGACTCGGCGAGCTCCAACAGCTGGGAGGCCGACATTTTTTTGAGTTCGGTGAGATTCATCTTGCTTCGATGGGTGGGAGTAAGGGTGAACGCCAGGCGGAAAACGGCCTGGGGTGACGGGATCGTCAGGTCGAAAAGGACGGGTAGCAAGGGTGCCGGCAGGGCCGGCATGGGCGCCTGGCAGCGGCGCTCCGTTATGTCATTGGCAAATTAGCACGTAAGCGGAATGGGGTCCATACCCGTCCCGGAGGGGATGGGGGCGCGACTTCTGGCTCAGAGGCTGCTATCGATGAAGGCGGTCAGCTGTGACTTGGAGACGGCGCCCACCTTGGTCGCCTCGACATTGCCGTCCTTGAACAGCATCAGGGTCGGGATGCCACGGATGCCGTAGCGTGGCGGGGTGTTCGGATTCTCATCGATGTTCAGCTTGGCCACGCGCAGGCGCTCGCCATATTCCTCGGCGATCTCGTTGAGGATCGGCGCGATCATCTTGCAGGGCCCGCACCACTCGGCCCAGAAGTCGACCAGCACCGGTGTCGACTGCTGGATCACCTCGGTCTCGAAACTGTCGTCGGTGACATGTACCAGACTTTCGCTCACACGCGTGCCTCCCTCAGAGAACGTCCCGCATCGTCATACCCCGGGACAGAATGACCCCCTGTACCGCGCCGGACGCGGTGCAGAGGGTCGCAACGAGCGACATTTGAGCCGAATCTGTGGCATATTTCAAGCCCGCTCGTCACCGGGCAAAACAAGCTCGCAAAGATCAGGCCACAATGGCAGAAACCGTACTTACCGAAACCCGATTCGACACCCTCGACCTGCCTGAAGAGCTGCTGCGCGGCCTGCGAGAGGCCGACTTCACCTACTGCACGCCGATCCAGGAACTGGCACTGCCACCGTCCCTGCGCGGCGAGGACGTCGCTGGCCAGGCGCAGACCGGGACCGGCAAGTCGGCCGCGTTCCTGCTCGCGACCATGGCCCGGCTGCTGCGCCATCCCGCCAGCGACGAGCATGCCGACCAGCCGCGTGCGCTGATCCTCGCGCCGACCCGCGAGCTGGCGATCCAGATCCACCGCGATGCCATGGTGCTCGGCAGTCAAAGCGGGCTGCGCATGGTGCTCGCCTATGGCGGTACCGGTTACCACGAGCAGCGCGAGGCGATCGCCGCCGGCTGCGACATCCTGATCGGCACCCCGGGGCGCGTCATCGACTACTACAAGCAGGGCGTGTTCCACCTCAAGGCGATCGAGGTGATCGTGCTCGACGAGGCCGACCGCATGTTCGACCTCGGCTTCATCAAGGACATCCGCTACGTTCTGCGCCGCCTGCCGCCACCCGCCGAACGGCTGAGCATGCTCTTCTCGGCGACCATGTCGGCGCGGGTCAGCGAACTCGCCTACGAGCACATGAACGAACCCACGCCGCCAGACCCTCTATCACACGGCGATGGAGGACAAGGTGCCGCTGCTGATCGGCCTGCTGCAGCACCAGGACTCGCGTCGCAGCATCGTGTTCGTCAACACCAAGCGCGTCGCCGAGCGCCTGCAGGATTACCTCGAGGGCAACGGTATCGATTCGGCGGTGCTCTCGGGCGACGTGCCCCAGACCAAGCGCCAGCGGCTGTTGCTGCGCTTCCAGCGCGGCGAGCTGCCGGTGCTGGTCGCCACCGACGTCGCCGCACGCGGGCTGCACATCCCCGACGTGAGCCACGTCTTCAACTACGACCTGCCGCAGGACGCGGAGGACTACGTGCACCGCATCGGCCGCACCGCGCGCCTTGGCAACGAAGGTGACGCGATCAGCTTCGCCTGTGAGGAGTACGTCTACTCGTTGCCCGACATCGAAAAGTACATCGGCCACAAGATCCCGGTCGAACCGGTGGACAGCGGCCTGATGGTCACGCCGAAACCGCCGGTACGCCGACCGCGGAGGCCCCGCCAGGAAGACCGCGGCAAACGACGCCAGGAGGGCGCGGGCGGACGGCGGCGCCGGCGCAGCAACTGACCCCGGCCGCGCCCGGCGCCGTGCGCGATCCAGAACGATGACGGTACCGCAGCCACAGCTGCAATTTCCCGAGGTCAACGACTTCGAGAACCCGACCCTGGAACGGCGTGAATCGAAGGTGCGCCGCTGGGCGCACGACCTGCCGGTTCTCAACCTGGTCAAGACCGTCCCCGAACTCGCCGACCAGCTGCCGATGCTGGTCCAGGAACCGCTCGGCCCGGGTGACAAACTGCGCCTGCTCGAGCTGTTCCGGGTGCCGGTCAACAACGTCGTCGCTGCGGCGGAAAACCGCCGCCTGCGCCAAACGCCGATCTCGTCGAGCGCCCGGCAGAAGATCAAGGACGGCGTGCTGTCGCTCTGCTACGACCTCGCCAACGGTTACAAGGCGGTCTTTCGCGACCTCGTTGAGGATGGTCGCAAGACGGCCGACGACAAGCAGCAGCAACTCTGCATCCTGCGCACCCTGGAACAGCTGCGCAACGCGCTGATGCACTCGTTCCGCATCTACCGCGCCGTGCCGCCCAGGCACTACCAGGAGATGCACCAGCTGCACCTCTACGCCGACCGCTGCGGCATCTCCACCCGGGAGATCGCCGACAACGCGACCCCGAAAGAAGACAAGGCCCCACAGCTGGTCTACATGCGCGCCATGCTGCTCGCGGTCGCCGATCCGTTTCGTCTCGTCGATGGGGCGATCGAAGACCTGTACCAGTTCCTGACACGCAACGCGCAACTCTGCACGGTCAGGCCCGGAGTGACCGGTGATGCACAGTCGGACGGTCTGTTCCTGCTGCGCAGCGACAGCGACCTGCCCCCGGCACTGTACGGCCGCGCCCAGCTCGACAGGGCCGGTGAGGCGCCCTACACCCTCGACGCCACGCAACTGATCCAGCTGCTCAACCAGCCCAAGGACGCCAGTGGCAAATCGCTCGAGACCTACGCCAAGTGGCTGCTGCCGCGCTTCAAGGTGGCATGGGAACGCGTTGCGCCGCGCCAGAAGGTCGACAAGACGGCGCGCGTCGCTGGCGGCCTCGAGGCGGCCGCGTACCTGCTCTCACCGGCAGGCCGCCAGACCCTGAGCGGCAGCGACAGCGGTCTCGGCATCGAGGTCCAGGAACTCGAGGACGAGGACGACACGACCTACCAGCTGGAGGCATGGCAGGTGGTCAACGAAAGCCTCAACGGCTTCATGCTGCGTCACCCCGAGCAGTCCGGCCTGGGCATCCGCGTCGGCGACGTGGTGCTGCTCGTCGTCGCCACCGATGTCCAGAGTCAGCCACACCCACTCATCGCCGTGGTGCGCTGGTTTGGCGTCAAGGATCAGAACATGCAGTGCGGCGTCGAGATCCTTCCAGGCACCCCCGCCACGGTGACCCTCGAGTCGGTGCTCCCCAATCCCGGGCTCCCAAAAGCCCAAGGCCTCTACCTGCCGGCGGCCAAGTCGGTCCAGGTGCCACCTACGCTGGTTGCACCGAAGGGGATGCACCAGCCGCTGCGCAACCTGCGCGTCGATCTCGGCAGCAAGAAGCAGACCGTCAGCTGCGGCGAAGTGCTGACCTCGACCGAGTACATCGACCGCTTCCGCTTCGGCCGCGCCTAGGAACCCACCCGATGACCGACCTCAACGTCGCCCTCGACAAGTGCAGTCGCTGCAAGGGCCGGCTCTGCTGCAACTACATCACGCAGTGGATCGAAACCCCACGTAGCAAGCGCGACTTCGAGTTCCTGCTGTGGCAGGTCGCGCATCGCGGGGTGCGCTGCTACCAGGACAACGACGGCTGGTACCTGCTGATCGAGACGCGCTGCACCCACCTCGGCAAGGACGGCCTGTGCGGCATCTACGACTCCCGGCCGTCGGTCTGCCGCGAATACGACCACGAGTGGTGCGAGTTCGACGAGCCGGCCGAGAAGCACTTCAAGAAGTACTTCCCAAGCTACAAGTCGCTTCTCGCCTACTGCCGCAAGCGCTTCAAGAGCTGGGGCAAGTAAGCGGCAGCAGGTCGCCGAAGCCGGAGATCGACGGGAATTCGGCGATTTCACGCGGCGGCCGGCGGCTGTCGGGACAGCGCACCGCGAGCAGCTGACCGATGCCGTGGCGCGCCGCGCTGCGCAACACCGGCAGGCTGTC
>JAACFL010000268.1 GCA_009937385.1 Gammaproteobacteria bacterium
ACATGCTGCCGATGGCGTTGCCGTTCCTGCCACCGATCTTCGCGCTGATGCTGAGCGCGAAGCCGGGACCGGCGATGCCGCTGAAGGCGCTGATAGGACTGAGCCTGGTGGTCGCGATCACCACGGGCGTGGGCATCCTGCTGATCCCGCTGCTGCTGGCCTACCCGATGACGGCGCTGATGGTCGTCGCGCTCGGGCTGTTTCTCAGCTTCTACGTCACGGTCAACCTCGGCAAGGGGCTGGTCGGCGCGTTCCTGACCGTCGGCATCACGCTGATCTCGGCCGCGGGAACGGTCAGCGATCAGCTAGCGACCCTGGTGATCCAGGACCTGCTGCTGTCAATTGCCGTGGCGATCGTCTGCCAGTGGCTGGTCTACCCGTGGTTCGCTGCCGACCCGGCACCCCAGAAGCCGGAGGCCGACGCGCCGGCCGAGGCCGGGCAGTCGACCTGGATCGCACTGCGCGGCACGCTGATCATCTTCCCGGCCTACCTCCTGGTGCTGACCAACCCGATCGCCTACCTGCCGGTGATCATGAAGTCGGTAGGGCTGGTGCAGCAGGGCTCGATGCTCGACGCGCGCAACGCCGGCCGTGAACTGCTCGGCTCGACGCTGCTGGCCGGGTTGCTCGCGGTGCTGTTCTGGTCGCTTCTGAAGATCATGCCGAACCTCTGGACCTTCACCTGGCTGATGCTGCTGGTGATGGTGTGGGTCGCGGCGCGGCTCTACCAGGTCCGGTCAAGCCGCTACCCGGCGTCGTTCTGGATCAACACGGTCGCGACCATGCTGATCCTGCTCGGCCCCGCGGTGCAGGACAGCGCCAACGGCAAGGACGTGATGACCGCGTTCATGGTGCGCATGAGCCTTTTCGTCGCGGTGACGCTCTACGCTTGGCTGGCGATCTACCTGCTCGAGGCGTGGCGTGGACGCCGCATGGCTCGGACTCGCACCGATATGCCGGTGCTGGAGGTGACCTGATGCTGATGAATCTGCTGTTCGGCCTCTCCACGATGGTGCTCTGCCTGCTGTTGCAGGCGTGGCTCGTGGTCAAGGCGTTGCGCTACTACGTGAATCATGACCACGACATTCGCAGCCCGTCACTCTGGTCGAGCCTGATGAAGGTCTCGAGCGTGATGCTGATCCTGGTGGTCGGCAACCTGGCACAGGTGGCGATCTGGGCGCTGCTGTTCCTGTGGCTAGGGGAGTTCGGGGAGTTCGCCGAGGCGTTCTACCACTCGATGGTCAATTTCGCGACGCTCGGTTACGGCGACTTCGTGATGTCGGAGCAGCGTAAGCTGCTTGGGCCACTCGAAGCCGTCAACGGGGTGATCATGATCGGGCTCTCCTCGGCGATGCTGCTCGCGGCGTTCCAGGACACATTGAAAAAAACCGTCGCAGCGCGCAGGGGCAGTTAGCTAGCGCACGATTCGCAGGCGAAACAGCCGGGCCGAAGCCTCGGCAGCGAGGAACAGAAACGGCGTGCCTTCGTGTGACAGGAGTTGCGGATAGCCGGAGAAGCGGCCTGGTGCCGGCAAGAGGTCGCGGGTCACGGCGCCCGGGGTGCCGGGGTCGATCGCCAGATAGACACGCGGGCCCGTTGGCGTCGCTTCCAGCCAGGTGGCGAGGAGGTGGCTTTCGGCATCGAACAGCAGGCTGGGTCGGCCAATGGGATCGCCGGCGTCGATGCGCCGGGCCGTGGCGAATCGTCGACCCGCGTCGTCGGAGCGGGCCAGGTGCACGCGGTTGCGGTCGTCCGCGGCGGTGAACCAGGCGAGTGCGACGTGCTGTTCGGAGACCGACAGCGCGGGTCCGTTGACCGGGCAGCCCGTGATCACCCAGCCATCATCGGAGCGCCAGTCGCTCTCCCGCCAGCCGTCGGGATGGGTGTAGCGTTGCAGGCGGATGTCGCGCACCTCGTCGGGGGTGCGGTCGCGGTAGGCGGCCAGCAGATCGCCATCAGGCAGCGTCGCGAGCGCGATGCGACAGCAACTGCAGGTCATGTCATCGAGACGCCGTTCAGAGCCGAGCAGGCCCTCGGCGTCTAGAGTGCGGGTGTAGAGCGCCATCCCTTCGTCGCGGGCATCGAGCCAGAGGTAGTGCCGAGTGCCGTCCGTGCGTCGGGTCACCGATGGCAGGCCGTGCTGGACCGGCGAGGCGTCGTCGTGCAGCTGGAAGGGGGCGCCCCAGGCGGCACCGGGTCGTTTGAGCGCCATGCGCGTGACGTAATCGTAGGGATCGTCGCCGGAACGTTCGGGCCAGTGCGCGACCCGAGTGCCGTCGTCGAGCGCGGTGAGCCATGGTGGGTCGGCCCAGCTGAGCCAGAAGGGCAGGTCCAGGACCACGGTCTCGGGTTCACTCCAGCCTGATTCGCCGAGCACGGCGTAGCGCAGTGCCTGCTGGCCAGACCCGGAACCCTCGAGCCAGCTGAGCATTGGGCCGGGAGGGGCGGCGGTGAGCGCGGGCGTGGTGTAGGAGGCCGGGAGGGGCAGCGCCAGCTCCTGCAAACGCACGGTCATTTCCGAGGCATTGGCCAGACACGGCAGGGCAAGCCAGAGTGCCGGGAGCAGGCTGTGGAATCTGAACACGGTCGGGCGATGATCCGGCTACGAATGCGGGATTGCTACATCGTCGGGCCGAGCACCCACGGCGCGAATTCGTCCTCGCCGTAGCCGAACTGTTCGCTCTTGGTCTGCTCGCCCGACGCGACGCGCAGCATCATCTCGAACACCTTGCGGCCGTTCTGCTCGATGCTCTCGCTGCCGTCGACGACGGTGCCGCAGTTGATGTCCATGTCCTCCTCCTGGCTGGCGTAGAGCGCGCTGTTGGTCGCGAGCTTG
>JAACFL010000269.1 GCA_009937385.1 Gammaproteobacteria bacterium
CACGGCCTGCTCGACGCCGCGGCCTAGCGACATGGCGAGCGTCAGGTGCCGGTGAAGGTGGGTTTGCGCTTCTCGAGGAACGCGGTCAGCCCCTCGCGGTAGTCGTCGCTGTCGTAGACCTCCCGGCGCATCCCCTGAATGCGCTCGAACATGCGCGGTGTGATTGAATGCGCGCTCTCCATGGTGCGGAACTGTTCCTTGATGACGGCAATGCTGAGCGGTGCGTTGTTCAACACGTGTCCGACCAGTTCGTCGACCTTGGACTGCAGGTCGGCCTTCTCAACCACGTAGTTGACGATACCGAGCATCTCGGCACGCGCGGCGCTGACCGGCTGTGCGGTGAAGGCCATCTCGCGCACGATCATACGGCTCGCCGCGTGCATGAAATTCAGCAACCCGGTGGTGTTGTACGGCACGCCGAGCTTGGCCGGGGTCACGGCGAAGGTCGCATCGCGCTCGGCGACCACCATGTCGCAGGCGAAGGTGACCTCGCACGCCCCACCCCACACACCACCCTCGACCATCGCGATCACCGGTGCCGGAAAGGTCTCGATCTCGCGCACCACCATGCGCAGTGGATCGTCCCAGCCAAGCGGGTCACGCCGCGACAGCGGCAGCTCCTTGACGTCATGCCCGGCCGACCAGACCTTGACCCCGTCCATGGCGCGCAACACCAGTGCACGCGCCTTGCGCTCGCGGAACCCGGCCATGGCCTCCATCATCGCGTGGATCAGCGGCTCGCTCAGGGCGTTGAGCTTGCGCGGTTGGTTCATGGTGACGGTCGCGACGCCGTTCTCGTAGCTGCTCAGGATCAGGGACATCATCTTCTCCTCGCTGGACTGGTTCGGCGCGGTCAGGCGCCATCGGTGGACAAGCGGCCCGCCTTATCCCCGTCACTCTGCAAGCCACGGACCAGCCCGCGAAAGCGGGCAGGTCAAGCACCTGGTCACCGGCAAGCCCCTGTCACATACGGGAAACCTCCCGGGTGCACGGTCATTGATGGGGACATCGATCGGCGTGATGGATGGGATGCCACCCGGCGATCGTCGCCGAAGGTGTGGAAATGCACTGAATCGCGACACATCATCCGAGCCAGCTCGGGGGCTAAACATATCGCACCTGATATATATGGTTTTTGATATATAATGATGGCATGCCGATGCGTCCCGAGCACTTCTTCGCCGCCATCGCCCACCCGCTGCGCCTGCGCGCGGTGCTGCTGATGCAGGCCCAGGGCGAGCTGTGCGTCTGCGAACTGACCCACGTGTTCAAGACCCAGCAGCCGGTGGTCTCGCGCCACCTCGGTCAACTGCGCAAGTCAGGCCTGGTGACCTCGCGCCGCGACGGCACCTGGATCCACTACCGGCTCGCCGACGACCTGCCCCACTGGGCCAGCAACGTGCTCGGTGAGGCCGGTGCCGCCGAACGCGCCCACGCGACCGACCTGCGCGCCCTGGCGACGATGAAAGACCGCCCAGAACACGCCTGCTGAGGAGACCTGATGACGACTCCCTTGCGCATCCTGTTCCTGTGCACCGGCAACAGCTGCCGCTCGCAGATGGCCGAGGGGTGGGCGCACCACCTTGCCGGGGAGAGGGTCGAAGCCATTTCGGCTGGCATCGAGGCGCACGGCAAGAACCCGCGTGCGATCGCGGTCATGGCCGAGGCGGGTGTCGACATCTCGGAGCAGGAGTCGACCCGGCTGACCCCGGGGATGCTCGACGGCCTCGGCCTGGTCGTCACCGTCTGCGGCCATGCCGACGAACACTGCCCGGCACTTCCATCGGGCGTTCGACGGGTGCACTGGCCGCTGGAGGACCCGGCCCGGGCCACAGGCGACGATCAGCAGATCATGGCGACGTTCAGGGCGAGTCGTGACGTCATCCGCGACCGCGTCAGGTCGCTCATCCGGGAACTGGACGGGAATTGAAGTCATGAGCATTCAGTGCGAGATCGGTGACAAGCCGAAAGCGGCAATGGGTCTTTTCGAGCGTTACCTGACGCTCTGGGTGGCGCTCTGCATCGTTGCCGGCATCTCGCTCGGCCACCTCTTTCCCGGGCTGTTCCAGGCGGTAGGCCGCATGGAGATCGCCCAGGTCAACATGCCGGTCGCGGTGCTGATCTGGCTGATGATCGTGCCGATGCTGCTCAAGGTCGACTTCGGCGCGCTGCACCACGTGCGCGAGCACTGGCGTGGCATCGGCGTCACCCTGTTCATCAACTGGGCGGTCAAGCCATTCTCGATGGCGCTGCTCGGCTGGCTGTTCATCCGCGGCCTGTTCTCCGACTGGTTGCCGGCCGAACAGCTCGATGCGTACATCGCCGGACTGATCCTGCTCGCCGCGGCACCGTGCACGGCGATGGTGTTTGTCTGGAGCAACCTCTCCGACGGCGAGCCCAACTTCACGCTGACCCAGGTGGCGCTGAACGACACCATCATGGTGTTCGCCTTCGCGCCCATCGTCGGCCTGTTGCTTGGCCTTTCGGCGATCACGGTGCCCTGGAACACGCTGTTCCTGTCGGTGGTGCTCTACATCGTGATCCCGGTGGTCGCCGCACAGTGGTGGCGCAGCAGGCTCCTCGCCAGCGGGGGCGAAGCGGCGCTGCAGCGCGTGCTCGAGCGCATCCAGCCACTGTCGCTCGGCGCGTTGCTGACCACGCTGGTGCTTCTGTTCGGTTTCCAGGGCGAGCAGATCCTCGCCCAGCCGCTGATCATCGTGCTGCTCGCGGTGCCGATCCTGATCCAGGTCTACTTCAACTCCGGCCTCGCCTACCTTCTGAACCGCAAGTTCGGCGTCGCCCACTGCGTGGCCGGTCCGTCGGCGCTGATCGG
>JAACFL010000270.1 GCA_009937385.1 Gammaproteobacteria bacterium
CGTGTTGCGGCGCCTCGCTGGAAGGACGGCGGCCGCCGCGGCGACCACGGCGGCGGCGACGACGGCGCTTGCCGCCCTCGCCTTCGCTGCTCGCCCCCTCGCCGGGCGCGGCACCCTCGCCATTCTCGCTGGCCAGTTCGACCGGCTCGTCTGTCCCAGCGGCGGCGGTATCAGCGGCGGCCTCACCTTCCGGGCGCACTTCGCCGCCCTTGCGCCTCCGGCGCGGCTTGCGCCCCCGGCGTCCACGGGCGTTTTCGCCCTCCTCGCCGGCCATGCTGCCGCGGCCCGTCTCGTCGCTCTCCTGGTAACGGGTCCACCAGTCAGCAGCCTCTTCGCCCCCTTCACCGGCCTCGCTGCGCAGCACCAGGAAGTCGTAGGCGGCACGAAAGCGCGGGTGGTCGAGCAGCGAACGGATCTGCTTGGGCCGCCGCTCCTCGAGGCGCGGCTGCAGCGACCAGATCTCGCGCGCCTGCACGCTGAAGCGGCGCGGGAAGGCGATGCTCTGGATCTGCTCGCCGATCACCTCGTCGGAGGCGCGCTGCAGCGCCTCCATGCGCGGCGAGCCGTTGGCCTGCAACAGCGCGCTCCGCTCGCGCAGCGGCTCCCAGAGCAGCGCCGCGAACAGGAAGGCCGGGGTCACCGGCAGGCCGCCGTTGACGCGCTCGTCGGTGTTGCGCAGCGCGCGTGCGACGAAAGTCAGTGGGAAGCCACCCTCCTCGTGCTCGAGGCTCTCTTCGGTCTGCGGGAAGAGGTAGGCGAACAGGCCGTAGTGGCGCAGCTGCTCGTAGGTCTCGAGCGCACAGCCACCCTGGAAGAGCTTCAGCACCTCCTCGAACAGCCGCGCCGGCGGGATGTCGGCGAGCAGCGGCGCGAGCTCGAAGATCGGCGCCTCGCTGTCGGGGTGGATGCGGAACCCGAGTTTGGCGGCAAAACGCACCGCGCGCAGCATGCGCACTGGATCCTCGCGGTAGCGCTGCTCGGGGTCGCCGATCAGGCGCAGCATGCCGTCCTTGAGGTCGGCCATGCCTCCGGCGTAGTCGACGACCGAGAAGTCTTCGATGTTGTAGTAGAGGGCATTGACCGTGAAGTCGCGGCGCAGCGCGTCCTCCTCGATGGTGCCGTAGACGTTGTCGTCGGTGACCCGGGTGGTCTCGCTGACGTCGGACGCGGCCTCGTCGTCCTCTTCCTCGACCTCGTCCGGAGGCGAGGCAACGCCGCGGAAGGTGGCCACTTCGATGATTTCGTCACGGAAGCGGACGTGGGCGAGCCGGAAGCGGCGCCCGATGAGACGGCAGTTGCGGAACAGCTCGCGCACCTGCTCGGGGTGCGCGTCGGTGGCGACGTCGAAGTCCTTCGGCTCGCGACCGAGCAGCTGGTCGCGCACGCAGCCGCCCACGAGGTACGCCTCATAGCCTGCGTTGCGGAGCCGGTAGAGGACCTTGAGGGCGTTTTCGCTGACGAGGGCCCGGGAGATCGCGTGCTCCGGGCGCGGGATGACGGTGGGTTGGACGGTAATGTTCGAAACTTCCTGTCGTGTCGGGTGTGCGACGTGCTTGTCACGTGATGGGGTGGCGGTATAATACCATGCTTCGGAGCGCGCTCAGCGCCATCCGTCCTGTGTCCCCTTCGTCTAGAGGCCTAGGACACCGCCCTTTCACGGCGGCGACAGGGGTTCGACTCCCCTAGGGGACGCCATCTTCTCCCTCGTCTTCACCTCACCGTCCAGCGCCTTCGCTTGCCTGAACGACGGCAACGGGTCTGCCCCAGCCGGTAGTGCCTGAAGGCTGGCACCCACCTCCGTTGTGACTGATCTGCAGCTGCATGAGCTGTGGTTTCTGTGCCACAGATCACCGATCGCCAGTCACGCCCAACTGATTCCGCAGACGCAAATCATCCGACCCTTGGAGTCGAGTTTATGCACAATCTCTAATGGAGGTTGAATGGACATGGGTGTAAATCGATTTTGTCATGTGCAGACGAATGTAATGCATGTAAGCGCATGAAATTTCATAGCCAATACGTGCTGTACAAAAAATCACCAATCTAACCCGGGGTTAGGACTTCTGCGTACTCGACCCCGCTTTCCGCAGAGTGTCCACAAGGTTATCCACAGCATCTGTGGAAAACATTCGACAGCCTGGGGAACCTCTCGCCACCCTCGGCTGTCGTCGGACCGCTACAGCCGCGCCAGGTCGCCCTTCTTCTCCAGCCAGCTGCGCCGATCGGCGGCGCGGCGCTTGGCGAGCAGCATGTCCATGAGGCTGTCGGTGGCGTCGCCCGGGGCCACGGTCAGCCGCACCAGCCGGCGGGTGTCGGGGGCGATCGCGGTCTCGCGCAACTGCAGCGGGTTCATCTCGCCGAGCCCCTTGAAGCGGGTCACCTGCACCTTGCCCTTGCGCTTCTCGGCGGCGATGCGGTCGAGGATGCCGTCGCGCTCGGCCTCGTCGAGGGCGTAATCGACCTCCTTGCCGATGTCGATCCGGTAGAGCGGCGGCTGGGCAACGTAGACGTGGCCCGCCTCGACCAGCGCCCGGAAGTGCCTCACGAACAGCGCGCAGAGCAGCGTCGCGATGTGGGCGCCGTCGGAGTCGGCGTCGGCGAGGATGCAAATCTTGCCGTAGCGCAGCCCGGAGAGGTCGCTCGAGCCGGGGTCAACGCCGATGGCGATCGCGATGTCGTGCACCTCCTGGGAGCCGAGCACCGCCGACACGTCGACCTCCCAGGTGTTGAGAATCTTGCCGCGCAGCGGCATCACCGCCTGGAACTCGCGATCGCGCGCCTGCTTCGCCGAGCCGCCGGCCGAGTCGCCCTCGACCAGGAACAGCTCG
>JAACFL010000271.1 GCA_009937385.1 Gammaproteobacteria bacterium
CCTCGCCGACCGACACCGCATGCACCCAGATGCCCCCCGGTGGTGGTGCATCGGCGACGAAGCCGAAGCGTTCCGGCCAGCGTTTCCAGTACCCGCGGTTGCGCCGACCCGACCAGGCGAGGCGGGCCAGGATCAGCGGCGTGGCGAGGTAGAGCAGCGCGGAGTAGAGGTGGCGCATCGGTCCGGCCCGGTGGGTGGCCCATTATAGGTTGTCCGAGGTTGGCGGCGGCGAGCGCACCGGTTAGCCTTGCCCGGCCACCCGCCCCGAAGCGGGCCAACCGCAGCGAGCCCGTCCATTGTCCGCACAGATCATCGTCAAGTTCCTGACCAAGGACAGCCTGCGCGATCCGGCCGGGTTCGCCTGGTGGCGGCGGCAATTGCCTGGATCTGCAGCGCGCTGGGGGCGTTGCGAATTCGTCTTCGACGCCGGCTGCGGGCAGTACGATTGGCTGGTGGTCTACGACGAACTGCCGGTGGTGCCGCCAAGCAATCGGCACGCGCACATCGAGCACCTACCCTGTCCGCGCGAAAACACGCTGTTCGTCACCGCCGAGCCTTCATCGATCAAGACCTATGGCAGTGCCTTCCTCGACCAGTTCGGCGTTGTGCTGACCAGCCACGAGCCGTGGGCGTTGCGACACGACGACGTGATCCACGCCCACCCGGCGCTGCGCTGGCACTACGCGGTACGCATGGACGACCGGCAGCCGACCCTCGACCTCGACGGGTTGCGTAGAGCGACACCACCGGTCAAATCGAAGGTGATCTCGTCGGTCACCTCAAGCAAGCGCATGCGGCTGACCAATCACCGGCGCCGCCACGACTTCGTCATGGCACTGCGCGCAGCCATGCCTGAATTCGATCTCTTCGGTTATGGCATCGAGCGCATCGACGACAAGCGCGACGCCCTCGATCCCTACCGCTACCACGTCGCCATCGAGAATCACGTCGGGCCGCACCACTGGACCGAAAAGCTGGCCGACGCGTTCCTGGCCTACACGCTGCCGTTCTATTACGGCGCTCCGAACGTGGCCGACGACTTTCCTGAAGAGAGCTTCATCGCCATCGACATCGCACGACCCGAAGCGGCGATACACACCATCCACGAGGCCATCGCGTCCGATGCCTACGCTGTCCGCTTTGATGCGGTCGTCGAGGCACGCAGACGCGTGCTCGAGGAACACAACCTGTTCGCCGTGCTGGCACGTGGCATCGAGGCGCGCGAGGCCATCAAGAGGCCGCGCACGATGGATCGTGTCATCCACGCGCGTCAACTGGCGCGACGTGCCACACCATGGGCCGCAGTGCGCTACGCGGCCGAAGCGTCCTACGTCAGAAGCCGTCATCTTCTTGCGCGCCTCTCCGGATGAATCCCGTCAGGCCGGACTCTTGACGAATGGTACGATGAGCGCGTCCACCCCGACCGGAATGCCGCCGCCCCCGATGTCTTCACCGACCTCCAAGCAGCTCTACTTCCGCCTGCTCGGCTACCTGCGTCCCTACCGGCTGATCTTTTTCCTTGCGCTGCTCGCCACCGCGGTGATCGCCGCCACCGACCCGGCGATCGCTGGGCTGATGAAGCCACTGCTCGACGGCAGCTTCGTCGATCGCGACCCCGAGGCGATCCGTTTCTACCCCATGGTGCTGGTCGGCCTGTTCGTGGTGCGCGGCATCGCCAGCTACCTCAGCGGCGTCGGCATGGCCTGGGTCGGCAGCCGCGTGGTCACCGATCTGCGCCAGGAGCTGTTCGCCAAGCTGCTGCGCCTGCCGGGCGAATTCTTCGACAGCCGCACCAGCGGCGAACTGATCTCGAAGTTCACCTACGACTCAACCCAGCTGATGAACACCACCACCGGGGTGCTGGTGACGATCGTCCGCGACTCGCTATCGATCCTCGGCCTGCTCGCCCTGATGATCTACCTGCACTGGCAGCTGACGCTGTTCATCCTGGTGATCACGCCCCCGATCGCCCTGCTCTCGGTCTGGGTTAGCCGCCGCCTGCGCCGCCTCAACCACGGCCTGCAGCAGACCATGGGGCACCTGACCCACACCCTCGAGGAGGCCGTGGGCGGTGAGCGCATCATCAAGATCTACAACGCCGAAGCACACGAGCAGAAACGCTTCGACGGCGTGGCCAACCGGTTCCACCATCTGCTTCTCAAGGTGCGCAGCTCGGCCGAGGCGTTCTCGCCCACCGTGCAGCTGATCACCGTGATCGCTCTCGCCGCAGCGGTCTACATCGCCTCCAGCGGCATCATCGGCGGTCAGCAGTCGGTCGGCGAGGTCGTCGCGCTGTTCGGCGCGATGGGCATGCTGATGGCGCCGATCAAGCGGCTGACCCGGATCAACGAGCCGCTGCAGGCCGGTCTGGCCGCGGCGGGCAGCCTGTTCGAGATGCTCGATCGTGAAGCTGAACCCGACCTTGGCACCCACGTGCCTGGCCGAGTGCGCGGTGAGGTGTGCTTTGAAGCCGTGCGCTTCAGCTACGCCGAAAGCGCGCTGCCAGCGCTCGACGGCATCGATCTCGCGATCGCACCGGGGGAGACCGTCGCGCTGGTCGGCCCCTCGGGCAGCGGCAAGTCGACCCTGATGAAGCTGCTGCCACGTCTCTACCGGGCCAGCGAGGGGCGCATCCTGCTCGACGGGGTCGACATCGAGACCTACTCGCTGCTCGGGCTGCGCAGTTGCTTCGCCTACGTCGGCCAGGAAACGACCCTGTTCAACGACACTGTCGCCGCGAACGTCGCCTACGGCGCCCACGGTGAGATCGGGGAGACGCAGCTGGTCGAGGCATGCCGGCGCGCCAACGCGCTGGAGTTC
>JAACFL010000272.1 GCA_009937385.1 Gammaproteobacteria bacterium
GCGGTCAAGGGCGTGCTGGTCGTCCAGCAGCAGGAGACCCGACGCTTCAGCGACGAGGACGAGTCGCTGCTGTTCACGCTGGCCGCCCAGCTCGCCGGCGCCATCGCCCATGCCGAGGTCAACGGCGAGCTCGAGGCGCTGCGCGGTGGCGGTCGCATCAAGGCGCACGCGGTCGGCGGCATCGCCGGTTCGCCCGGCGTCGGGGTCGGCAAGGTGCAGGTGATCTACCCGCCGGCCAATCTCGACGCGGTGCCCGACCGCGAGACCGACGACGTGGCCTCCGAGCGCGCCGCGTTCACCAGGGCGGTCGACGCGGTCCGCGAGGAACTGCGCGAACTCGGCGAGCGCCTCGGCGACAGCCTGCCGGCCGATGAGCGCGGGCTGTTCGACGCCTACCAGCTGATCCTGGGCGGCGACAGCCTGGTCACCGACACCCTGGCCGCGATCGACGCGGGCAACTGGGCCCCGGGTGCGCTGCGCACCACGGTGCAGGCGCACGCCCAGGTGTTCGACGACATGGAGGACGCCTACCTGCGTGAGCGCGGCGCCGACATCCGGGATATCGGCCGGCGCCTGTTGATGCAGCTCCAAGGCAGCGGACCGCGTGAGCGCGAGCCGATCGGCCCGAACACCGTGCTGGCCGGCGAGGACCTGACCGCGTCGCACCTCGCCGAGGCCCCGTCAGGTCACCTGGTCGGCGTGATCTCGACGCGTGGCTCGAGCTCGTCGCACGTCGCGATCCTGGCCCAGGCGATGGGCATCCCGGCGGTGATGGGTGCGCAGGACCTGCCGGTCGGCCGCATCGATGGCGAGGAGGTGGTCGTCGACGGTTACCAGGGGCGCGTCTACATCCGCCCCTCGGCAAGCGTCATCAAGGAGTTCAAGCGCCTCGCGAACGAGGAGGCAGAGCTCTCGGAGGGGCTGAGCGAACTGCGCAACCTGCCGGCGGAGACGGTCGACGGCCGGCGCATCCCGCTGCTCGCCAACACCGGCCTCGCGTCGGACCTGCTGCCGTCGCTGCAGAGCGGCGCCGAGGGCATCGGCCTCTACCGCACCGAGGTGCCGTTCCTGGTGCGCGAGCGTTTCCCGTCCGAAGACGAACAGACCGAGCTCTACAAGCGCGTGCTCGCCTCGTTCGCGCCGCGCCCGGTCACGCTGCGCACCCTCGACGTCGGCGGCGACAAGCCGCTCAGCTACTTCCCGATCCAGGAGGAGAACCCGTTCCTGGGCTGGCGCGGCATCCGCATGACGCTGGACCACCCCGAGATCTTCGTCACCCAGCTGCGCGCGATGCTGCGCGCGAGCCTGGGCCAGAACAACCTGCAGGTGCTGTTTCCGATGATCACCTCGGTGCAGGAGTTCGACGAGGCGATGGCGCTGCTCGAGCGGGCGATCGCCGAGCTCGTCGAGGCAGGTGAGCCGGTGCACCGGCCACTGGCCGGCGCGATGGTCGAGGTGCCGGCGCTGTTGTTCCAGCTCGACGCGTTGGCACGGCGCGCCGACTTCCTGTCCATCGGCTCCAACGACCTGACGCAGTATCTGCTCGCGGTCGATCGCAACAACTCGCACGTGGCCGACCTCTACGACACCCTGCACCCTGCCGTGTTGCGCGCGCTGCAGCAGGTGGTCAACGCCGGGCACGCCCACGCCCGCCCGGTCAGCATCTGTGGCGAGATGGCGGGGCAGCCGGCCGCCGCGGTGCTGCTGCTCGGCATGGGCATCGACAGCCTGAGCATGAACGCCGCGAGCCTGCCGCGCGTGAAGTGGGTGATCCGTTCGTTCAGCCAGGAGCAGGCGCGCGTGCTGCTCGACGAGGCGCTGACCCTGGAGACCGCACCCGAGGTGCGCCGCTTCATCAACAGCGCACTCGAGCGTGCCGGCCTGGGTGGCCTGGTGCGGGCCGGCAAGTAGTTTTTCAACCTCGATGGCAACAGGAGCAACGGGCTCATGAGACGACTAGGAAAAGGCCTGCTGCTGGCGTGCTTGATGTCGCCCTATGTCGCGCAGGCCTGCCCGTGCCTCGCCCTGGAAGCGAATGGGTTTGAAAAGGCCAACCTGGTCTTTTCAGGCGTCGTCGTCTCTGCGGAAGAGATGGGATCTAACCACCAGCGCACGACGTTCAGGGTCGACAGACTGGACAAGGGCGCTGCCTCGGGCGAGGTCCAGGTGGTCAGTGACAACCGTCGTGATACGGGTTGCTCGGCGCAGTTCAAGGTGGGTGACAGCTACACGATCTACACCCACGAGTGGAGCTACCTCGATCTGACCACCTTCAAGGAGATCCCGGTGCCGAACTACACGAGCGCCTGCTCCAGGAAGCCGATTCCGTAACGCGTCGTCGCTGCGTTCCCTGATAAATAAGGGATCAAGGCCACGGGCAGAGTGCCCGCTCGAGGATGCTCAGGCGGTGACGTGGCGCAGCAACGAATGCCCGCTCATGCTTGGCGGGATCTCGAGACCCATGAGCTGCAGCACGGTCGGGGCGATGTCGGCCAGCCCGGCGTCGGAATCGAGCTCGCCGATGGCGTCGTCGATCACCAGGCACGGCACCGGGAAGGTGGTGTGCTGGGTGTGCGGCTCGCCGCTCACCGGGTCGACCATCTGCTCGCAGTTGCCGTGGTCGGCGGTCAGCACCACCGAGAAGCCGGTGTCCACCGCGGCGTCGAGCACGCGGCCCACCTCGTGGTCGAGCGTTTTGACCGCCTCGAGGATCGCCGAGCGCACGGCGGTGTGGCCGACCATGTCGCCGTTGGCGAAGTTGACGATGACCAGTCCGTACTTGCCGCTTTCGAGGGCGCCGATCACGGTGTC